>NZ_JBHVXZ010000004.1:0-173120 GCF_042881395.1 Amycolatopsis sp. NPDC058278
CAGGCCCGCGAGCACCTGTAGGTTCCCGCCGGCCGGAAGGCGGAGCTGGACGATCGCGTCCCCCGCGGTCGTCCCGGCCCCCGGAAGCGTCCCCGCCACGGTGGCGGACAGGCCTGCCGGGATGCGCGCGGTGTTCGGCGCGGACAGCACCGTCGTCTCGGCGTAGGTGCCGCCGCCGGTCAGCGCGAAGCCGAAGACCGCGTCCCCCACCTCGAGCCCGTCGACGTCTTCCCCCAGCGCGAGCACCGTCCCCGCGGCCTCCATGCCGAGCACGAGGGGGAACGGCCGCCCGCCGTCGAGCCCGGGGACCAGACCCGCACGCAGGAGGTGGTCGAGGGGGTTCACCCCGGCGACGTCGACCCGGATCAGCACCTCACCGCGACCGGGAACGGGATCGGGCCGGTCGAAGAACTCCTGCACTTCCGGCCCGCCGTACCTGCCGAAACCCCATGCCTGTCCCATATTCCGCGCCTTTCCGGGTGACCGGCCCGGTCGTTCCGGGCCCTGCGGCCATCCTGATCGCTGACACCGGTGTCAGGGGCAACCGGCTGAGGCGCGGGTCACACCGTCCGGCCGGCCACGGTGGCCTCAGCCGAACGCGGCCAGCGCGAGCGGCTCCCACCGGCGCCAACCGTCCAGCCGTTGCCGGTACTCGGCTTCGACCGCCGCGAACGACTTGCCGAAGAACACCCGCTGCGGCGGGTCCTCGGTGTCGGCGAGCTCCAGCAGCGGTGCACGGGTCGCCCGGGGATCGCCGAAGTCCCACTCGATCCGGTTCGCCTCGCGCACTTCGTCGTAGTCCGGGTTCGGCTCGCTGTTCCGGATGCTGCCACCCCCGAAGTCCGTCCGGTACGGGCCGGGCTCCAGGCAGATCACGTCGATCCCGAACGACGCGACCTCCTGCCGCAAGGACTGCGAAAGTCCTTCCACGGCCCACTTCGACGCGTGGTAGGCGCCGATGCCGGGAAACGCGCGGATGCCGCCCTCGCTGGTGACCTGGATGATCCGGCCGCGCCCCTGCCGGCGCATGATCGGCAAGGCCGCCTGGGTCAGCCAGAGCGCGCCGAAGAAGTTCGTCTCGAGTTGCGCGCGAACCTCCTCCTCGGCGAGTTCCTCGACCATGCCGAAGTGCCCGTAACCGGCGTTGTTGACCAGCACGTCCAGCGAACCGAACTCGGCCGCCGCCCGCCGTACCGCGTCGACGGCCGCGGCCCGGTCGGTGACGTCCAGCCGCAGGGGCAGCACGGCGTCGCCGTACCGGTCGACGAGCGGGCGCAGGCTTTCGACGTCCCGCGCGGTGGCGGCGACCCGGTCGCCGCGCTCGAGGGCCGCTTCGGCCCACTCGCGGCCGAAGCCCTTGGACGTCCCGGTGATGAACCAGTTCTTGGTCACTTCATGTCCTTCCGGCCTGAATACCTACCTCTCAAGCTAACAGTAGCATGGATAGCATTTTTACACTTGATGGTACAGTCAGGGCATGATCGCGAGCGACGGCCGCCGTGAGCGGAAGAAGGCCCAGACCCGGACCCGCATCCAGGAAGCGGCCCTGGACCTCTTCGTGAGCCAGGGCTACCGGGAGACGACGATCGCGCAGATCGCCGCGCGGGCCGACGTCGCCACCCGCACGGTGACGCTGCACTTCCCGGCCAAGGACGACCTGCTGTTCGCCGACGACCCGTTCACCCCGGAGTCGCTCGAGGCGCGGATACGCCGGCGAAAGCCGGAGACCACTCTCGACGCCGTCCGCGACTGGATGCACGCGATCATGCGCGAACTCGACGAGCGTGACCGTGACTCCGGGGTGGATCCCACGCACCTCTGGCAACGCCGCGCCCTCCGCGCCGACCTCCTCATGGCCGACGACGACCTCCGCGGCCGCGCCCGGGCCGGCTACCGCGACCTCGAACTCCCGATAGCGGCGGGGATCGGCGAAGACCTCGGCCTCCCGGCGGACGGACTGCTCCCCCGGCTCGCCGCCGTCACCGTCGTCACCGGCCTCCGCGAGATCTACGTGACGCGCGAGGGCCGAGCGCGGCCGGCGGCGAGCGAACTGTCCGGCCTCGTCGACGAGGTGCTCGCCTACGCCCGGGCCGGCCTCACCGCGGCGGCGAAGCCGGCCTGACGCGCAGGCGCAGAGCGCCCGGCCAGGGCTCCGGCTCGGTCACCGACCCGACGCGAGGCTGATGTCGCTGCGGCCGAACAGTTGCTGGGCGACGTCCGCGCACACGCGGGCCCCGTACCGGTGCTCGTCACCTCGGTCCGGGTAGTGCACCATGACCGCGAGCACCCAGTGCTCCCAGATGGCCAGGCAGTTGACCGTCCACCAGGTCCCGTGCCGGGTCCAGCCGTTCTTGATCGCCGGGCGCCGGCCCTCGAGTGCCGGTGCCTCCGGGATGCCGAAGGCGTTGCGCGGGTCGACCGATCGCATGAGCTCGAGCAGCTTCGCCCGCCACTGCGGGGTCAAGCCCGGACCGCGGGCGACGCACCGGCCGAGCAGGGTCGCGTCGGTCGCGGGCATCGTCGTCTTGGACCACCAGTCCGGGTGGATCCGCGTGTCGCGCAGTTCGCAGGTCCGGATCATCCGCTCGATCGACTCGTCCCCGCCGAGCCGGAGGTACAGCGCCTGCGCGGCGTGGTCGTCACTGACCTGGATCATCCGGCTCAGCCGGGCCTCGTCCTCCGCCGAAACCCGCGACTCCCGTGAAGCGAGGAAGTCCACGGCGAGCCAGCTCTTGATCATCGATTCGGTCGTGTTGCGCAGCGCCCCGTCGCCGACCACGGCACCGCTGCCGAGTTCGCGCAACGCCCAGGACCACTCACCCTGGACATCGACGGCCACCTTGACCTCCGCCGGATCCGGCACGACCAGCCGCGCGGTCGGGGCCGGCGCGGCCGCCTCCGGCGGCGACGGCAGAGACCGGACCGGCCGTTCCGCGGCGGCGGGCACGTCCACCGGGCGAAGGAACATCGCCGCGGCGATGACACCGAAGATCGCACCCCCCAGCACGGCAGCCACGGAAAGACGCATCGGAACTCCTTCGACCGAGCGATGGACCGTTGCTTTTCACACCGACTGCCGAGCAGGCAGGCGTCAGATTCACTCATCTCGAAGATCGGCCGGAGGCGGAGGTGATCACGCACTCATGAACGACCGAAGATTCACCGAGGCCGGGGCCTGTTCATCCACCACGAACAGATTGCCCCGCCTCGCGAAAAGAAATGAAACCTATCGGTCGAGCTGAACGGAGTTCAGCAAGGCCAGCGCAGCCGCTTCATTGGCGTGCGAGCTGTTGATTTCGAGGGTGTACGCGCCGAGCTTCCGGTATTGGCGGGCCGGCAGCTGATCCTGCGCCGCGCCGCTGTCCACGGCCCCGCCGTTCCTCGGGATCGACACGAACAAGGAGAAGCACCGGCTGTCGAGCGGCGCCTTCCGCACGTCGAGGTCAGGGCAAAGCACCAGCGTGTTGGCCTCGGGTTCGCTGGTGAACGTGGAGACCTTCAGCCCATCGGGGATCTGCACCGACTTCAACGGCGACTTGATCACCGGCGGCGTGGCGCGGATCTTCCCCACCAGATCGAGCATTTCCGCGGCCGTCACCGGCTTCGTGGTCCGCACCAAGATCCACCGGCCCGGTCCGTCCTGCCACATGACCGTCTGCGGCTGGGTGATCTGGCCGGCGGCCGAGGGCTTCGCGGCCAGCGCGCTCTTGGGTGCGGCGCTTTCCCGGACTTCGATCTCGAACGCGTACTGGTGGTCCTGGCCGTAGTGCAGACTCGCGAACTGCGGCTGGACGGCCCACATCAGCAGCTGCCAGGAACTGTCCTGGAGGCTCACCGCCGGCGCGGCGGGAGGCACCTTCCCGGTGTCCGACGGCTCGGTCGCCGCCGCGGACGAGGGATTCGGGTGCGCGGCCGGAGGCACCACCGCGGTGTCCCGCTCCAGCACCCCGACGGCACCCGCGCCCAGCGCGACCACCGCGAACGTCACCGCGGCGACCCCGGTCGCCCGGCGCCGCCGGATCCGGCGGGTGGCGACGGCGAGCACGTCACCCGGATCGGGCGCCAAGGTCTCCTGCGCACGCAGCGCGCGGCGCAACTCGTCGAGATCGGTCATCACACACTCTCCTTGCCTTCGTTCAGCTGGACGCGCAGCGAGCTCAGGCCGCGCGAGATGTGGCTGCGCACGGTCCCGGGCGCGCAACCGAGCACGGCGGCGATCTCGTCGTCGTCGCGGTCCTCGTAGAACCGCAGGACGATCGACGCCCGTTGGGCACGGCTCAGCCCGGCGAGCAGGCCGCCGAGCTGGTCGGCGTCGGCGATCCGCCCGGCCGGATCCGGCTCGGCCGGCTCCCGGAACCGCGTGACGTCCGAGGTCGGGCGCACGGATCGCTGGTACCAGCGGCGCCGCCAGCCGAGGTAGCCGTTGACGACGATCTTCCGCATGTACAGGTCCGGCCGATCCGCCGCCGCCAGCTGCCGCCAGGCGCGGTGCGCGTGCACGAGCGCGTCCTGCACCACGTCCTGCGCCAGCTCACGGTCGCCGGTCAGGACGGCGGCGAACCGCACCAAGCCGGGCAGTTGCTCGCGGGTGAACTCTTCGAACTGCACACCCCTCAAGATGCCGTCATCCACGCGGTTTGTTGCAGTCGGGTTCGAGCCGATCCAGCGCCTCGGGGGGACGGCGCGGGCCCTCGCCTGCGGAAGGGCGAGGGCGGGTCGGCCCTCGGGTGCCCGCCGGGCGATCCACTGGTGCCGCCCACGCCTACGCCGGAGCGCCTACGCCCAGTCTCGTTCACCGGCCCACGGGCCGGGCCAATGCGCGGGTTCGTCCGCTGATCCGCCGCCGGGGCCTGCGTCCTCCGGTCACTTCCCCGGCGGCCCGGCCAGTTCTCGGGCGTGCTCCCGGGTTTCGTCGTTCATCGGGAAGAAGCATTCGATGCGCAGCTCCTGCAGGGTCACGTCCTGCGGGGTGCCCAACGTCGTCACCGTGGAGAAGTAGTCGAACCGCCGGCCGGCGCGCTCGTAGCGGATCGGCACGATCGGGAGAACCGGGGCCGTCGCGTCCGGTACCCGCAGGTGCGGCGGCACGTCCGGGTAGGCCAGCACTTCGTCGAGGATCCGGTGGGCCCGCTCGTCCAGGACGCCTCCGATCGCTTCGCGCCGGACCCGCCGGACCAGCGCCTCGGCGACCTCCGGCCAGTTCGTCACGTGGGGTCGCGCGCCGTCCGGGTGGAACATCCGGCGCAGCACGTTCGGCGGCCCCGGTGGGGTTGCCGGCTGCCCGCCCCGGAGGAAGGCGAAGAACCGGCGGGCGGCGGTGTTGGTGTGCCGGATGTCCCAGCTGCGGTCCATCACCAGCGCCGGGAACGGTTCCTGCTGGGCGAGGATGGTCTCCAGTGCGTCGCGCACCGCGGCCAGGGCTGGTGCGTCCAGTTCGGACTCCGGGTATTCCGGGGCGAAGCCGGCGCTGAGCAGCAAGGTGTTGCGCTCGCGCAACGGGACGTCGAGGACCTCCGCGAGCTTCAGCACCATGGCGCGGCTCGGGTTCGCCCGTCCCGTTTCGACGAAGCTCAGGTGGCGGATCGACACGGCGGCCTCGGCGGCCAGCGCCAGCTGGCTCAGCCGCCGGGTGCCGCGCCAGTGTTTGAGCAGGAGACCCACGTCAGGCACCCGCCGGGTATCCCGTCTTCCAGGCGTGCGGCAACACCGCGGCTTCCAGCGGGGGCCAGGCGAGGTTGGCCGCGTAGTTCGTCATCGCCGAGATCGCCACGCCGGTGATCACTTCGAAGACCTGTTCTTCCGTGAAACCCGCCGCCTTGAACGCCACCACCTCCGCGTCCTCGACGTGCCCCTGCTTCCCGATCAGCGACCGGGTGAACGCCGACAGCACCGCCATCCGCCGATCCGCGGGCGCCTCACCCCGGCGGATCGCCTCGACCACGGCCGGCTCGACACCGTCCCGCAGCGCCTCCAGCGTGTGGAACGCCACCGCCCATTCACTCCGGTTGGCGACCGCGTTGGACAGCAGCAGGACCTGCCGTTCGTCCGGGCCGAACGTGCCGCCGCCCCGGAAGTGCCCGAAGGCGGCGAAAAAAGTGTTCAGCAACGCCGGCGAGTTGGCCATGAGGCCGGCCGCGGCGGGCACGAACCCGAAAGCGCCTTCGAGAACCCTGAGCGGCTCCTTCGCGGCTTCGGCGGCGGTGGCTGCGGTGTGGAGCTGGTGACTGGTCATGGGCTCGAGTCTTCCCCGCCGGGTGCGGCGAACCAATTCCCTCGGAGGTAAACCTCACCGGGCGCCGCGGAGAATCGTTTCGGCCACCACATCCGGGTGCACCAGCGGGACGGCGTGCGTGGACTCGACCTCCACGACGGTGGAGCCGGCTCGCCCGGCCATCCACCGCTGGGCCTCGGGGGGAATGGAATTGTCCTGTGTGGACACCACGGCCCACGACGGCAGTGCGTGCCAGCTGGCGGCGTCCGCGAAGCTGCCTTCCAGGGTGACCGGGTCGAAGGGCTTCTGGGCCGCGGCGAGGATCTTCTGGTCCCGCGCACTGGCGTCAGCGGCGTAGACCGCACCGAACTTGTCCGGCCGGAGGTAGATCTCCGCGCCACCGGGGTACTCCCGTACGACCAGGTTTTCCGGGATCAGCAGGCTGCCCGGGAACTTCCCGTTGAGCGCGCCGGCCGTCTCCCCCGCGTCCTGCTGGAACGCCGTGACGAACACGAGCGATCGGACGTCTTCGGTCAGGGCGCCGGGTGCCGAGATCACCGACCCGGCGTAGGAGTGGGCGGCGACCACGAGCGGGCCGGTGAGCGTGCCCAGAAACTGCCCGAGGTAGGCGATGTCGCCGTCGAAGTCGCGCATCGGCAGGGACGGCGCGATGACGGCGTGCCCGGCGTCCTGCAAGCGCGCGGAGACCCGGCGCCACACCGAAGCATCGGTCAGGGCGCCGTGGACGAGAACGAAGGTCGGCTGATTCATGCCCTCAGTTTCGGCGCCGCGCGGAGTTCGCGGACAGTGGCAGTCCTGCCGACTATCGAAACTTTCCCGCCAAGGACCTCAGCCGCCGTCGAAGGTGAAGGACCTCCGGTGTTCGCGGGGCGAAACGTTCGTCGCACGCCGGAACTGCACCCGCAGGTTGGTCGCCGTGCCGAGGCCGACGCGGCGCGCGATGTCCTCTATGGACAGTTCCGAGTTCTCCAGCAGTTCCTTGGCCCGCGCGATGCGCTGATCGCGCAGCCAGGTCAACGGTGGCACCCCGGCCTTCTCGCGGAAGCGCCGGTGGAACGTCCGCTCCGACATGGCGAACCGGGTGGCCACGTCCTTCACCGACAGGGACTGCTCCAGCGACACGAGCATCCACTGCTGGGCCCGCGCGACGACGTTGTCGCCGGGCGGGACGACCGCCTTTTCCACGAACTGCCGCTGCCCGTCCGCCGGGCGCGGCGCCATGACGATGCGCCGCGCGACGTGCCGCGCGGCCGCCGGTCCCAGGTCGGCGTTCAGCAGGTGCAGGCAAAGATCCACGCCGGCGGTCACACCGCCGGAGGTGAGCACCGACCCGGTGCCGGCCACGAGCACCGACTGGTCGACGGTGAGCTCGGGGAACCGTTCGGCGAGCTCGGCGCACAAGGACCAGTGGGTGGTCACGGTCAGGCCGTCGAGCACCTTGGCCCGCGCCAGCGCGAACGCCCCGGAGCAGATGGACACCAGCCGGACGCCCCGCCGGTGCGCGGCGGCGAGTGCCCGCAACAACGACCCGGGCAGCTCACGGTCCACGGCGTCGGCGTAGCCCGGCACGACGATCGTGTCCGCCCGGCGCAGCAGTTCCAGCCCGCCGTCCGGGATCACCGTGGTTCCCCCGGCGACCGGCACGGGCCCGCCTCCCACGGACACGGTCACGAGGTCGTACGCCTCCGGCGCCTCCCGGCCGAACACGTGCACCGGGATCGCGTAGTCGAGGGGCAGGACGTTCTCGAGCAGGACGACGACCATCCGGTGCCGGGACATGGCAGCATCCTATCGACACGCGCTGATACTGCCGGCGCGCTCAGCGCAGGTCCCGGAAGAATTCGGTGATGTCGCGGGCGAGCAGTCCGGGTTCCTCGTAGGCGGCGAAGTGGCCGCCGCGAGGCATGGTCGTGTACCTCGTGACGTGGTACGTGCGCTCCGCCCAGCTGCGCGGCGGCTGGGTGAGGTCGGCCGGGAACAGCGCGACGGCGGTCGGCACCTCGACCCGCTCGACCCGGCGGGTCAGCTTCTCGCCGTACTCGTAGTACGGCCGGAACGACGTCGAAATGGTGTTGGTGAACCAGTAGAGCGACGCCTGCGTCAGCAGGAAGTCGTCGCTGAACCGCGAGGACAGGTCCCCTCCGCAGTCGCTCCACGCGCGGTACTTCTCGATGATCCACGCGAGCAGCCCGGCCGGCGAGTCGGCCAAGCCGTAGGCCAGGGTGACCGGCCGGGTGCTCTGCTGGTGCTGGTAGGCGCCTTCCCGCGCCGACCAGGTCGCCACCGAATCGAGGTAGGCCCTCTCCGGCGCGGTGAGGCTCTCGTCGTCGTGGGCGACCGGAGCGGCGACGGCCGTCAGGTGGATACCGATCACCGCCTCGGGATGGGCTTCGGCCAGCCGGGAGGTGATGCCCGCACCCAGGTCCCCGCCGTGCGCCGCGTACCGGGAAAAGCCCAGTTCCTCGCGCATGAGCAGGTGCCACAGCTCGTGGGTCGGCACGGGATCGGCGAGCGAAGGACGTTGCGGGGAGAAGGCGAAACCGGGCAGGGACGGGACAATGACGGTGCACGAGTCCGCCGCGGAACCACCGTGCTTCGACGGCGTGGCCAGCCGCCGGGCGAAATCGGTCAGCTCCAGGAACGAGCTGGGCCACCCGTTGGTCAGCACGATCGGCAGGGCGTCCGGGGCTTCGCCGTCGAAACGCAGGTAGTGCACCGGCGTCCCGGCGAGGTCCGCGAAGTGGTGGGGCAGCGCGTTGATGGCGGCTTCGTGCGCACGCCAGTCGTAGCCGGACGCCCAGTGGGCGACCAGTCGCCGCAGCTCGTCGGGATCGGTGCCGGCCGACCAGCCGGTCACCGGCCACGGAGCCGGCCATCGCGTGCCGGCCAGCCGGGTTCGCAGCTCGCCGAGTTCGGCATCGGTGACCGCGAGCACGGGCCGATCGGACATGGGTTTTCTCCTCGCGTCCGCTCCTCGGCCACCAGGATATCGAGTGGAGCTCGCCGTTCTTGCCGCGCCCAGCTCGGGCTAGTTGATGAGGAACCGGACCCGGTTGACGATGTCCGACCGCGAGTAGGCGGCCATCCCGTGGTACGGGCGGGTGCGGCAACGCCAGCTCGGCGCGAACTCGGTCTCGGTCCCGTTCGACCACGACTTCCCGGGCGACCACGACTTCCCGGTCGCCCGGCCGGACACGTTCGGCGAGGCGATGCTCCGGGCCGTCGACGAGGTCCAGGGCTGAGCGCCGCCCGCACCGGAACGCGGATCGCGGTCGCCGTCACCCTTTTTGCGCCACGCCAATGTCCGGCCGGCAGGCTCGTAGCGGCCGGGCCGCCCGGGGGGTTACGTTGGTCGTCGCGATGGTTGAACAGGCAGCCGTCTTCCGCAGCCACCCAGGGAGACAGGCATGAGCAGTGACCAGGACTGGCAGCGCGACAGGGAAGCCTTCGTGACCGACCGGCCTGCCGCCGGCCCCCTGGCCCGGCAGTTCGCGCAGCTGACACACACCTTGCTCACCGCTCCCACCGTGGAAGACGTGCTGCAAACCGTGCTCGAGGCCACGACCGTGATGGTCCCGGCCGCCGACCTCGCCAGTTTCACCCTGCTCGACGCCGACGGGCACTTCCACACGCCGGCGGAGACCGACGAGGTCGCCATCGAACTCGACCGGCTGCAGTACCGGTTCCGGGAAGGCCCCTGCGTCGAGGCCGCCGACCCCGGCGGCCCGGCGGTGGCGATCGCCCCGGACCTCACCGCCGAACCACGCTGGCCCAAATGGGCCCCGGCCGCCACGCGACTCGGGATGGGTTCCGTCCTCTCCACCGCTCTCATCAGCGGACCGCCCAACGGCGAGTCCAGCGGCGCCCTCAACGTCTACTCCCGCTCCCGGCACGGGCTGGACGCGGCCGACCGCGACGTCCTGCTGCTGCTGGCCACCGACGCCTCCCTCGCCCTGGCCGCCACCGACGCCGTGACGCGCGCGGAACTGCAGGCCGCGCACCTGCGCAAGGCCATCGACAGCCGCGATGTGATCGGGCAGGCCAAGGGCATCATCATGGCGCGCCGAGGCGTCTCCGCGGACGCCGCCTTCGACGTCCTGCGGCGGACGTCCCAGGACCTCAACGTCAAGCTCGCCGACCTCGCCCGGACGCTCGCCGGCCGCCACACCGAGATCGACCTGCCCACCCGCTGACGGCCGCGAAGCGCCGGCCCACCTCTCGGCATCAAGCCCAGCTTGCGAGCCGTCCGTGTAATTCACACGATCAGGGGTACCCGGTCGTCCATGACTGTCTGTGCTCCCGACCACGCGCCGGCGAACGACGCGCTGACCGTCCCGACGCCGCGACGGTCCAACGAATACGCCCACTGCGCTCCCCTCTTCCACGAGCGCAGCCGGCTCGACGCCGAAGACCCCCGTCGCGCCGCCCTCCGCGAGCGGCTGATCACCGAGCACCTCCCGCTCGCCGAGCACATCGCGCGGCGGTTCAGCGGCCGCGGTGAGCCCTTCGAAGACCTGCTGCAGGTCGCTCGGACCGGTTTGATCCGCGCGGTCGACCGGTACGCCGCCGACCGCGGCAGCGACTTCGTGTCGTTCGCCGTGCCGACCATCATGGGCGAGGTGCGCCGGCACTTCCGCGACGTCGGCTGGTCGATGCGCGTTCCCCGGGCGCTGAAGGACCTGAAGCAGAAGCTCGCGAAGGCGAGCGACGTCTTGGCCCACGAACTGGGCCGGGCGCCCACGCCCAGCGAACTCGCCCGCCACCTCGGCATGGACGTCGAGACCGTCCGGGAGGGCCTGCTGGCCGCCCAGGCCTATCGCGCCACTTCCCTCGACACCCCCGCACGAGAGGGCGAGGACGACTTCGCCGCCACCGGCCGGCTCGCCGAGGACGACACCGGCTTCGAGCGGTTCGAGAACCACATCGCCCTGCGAGCGGCACTGGCCACCCTGGAGCCCCGGGAACGCGCCATCGTCAAGATGCGGTTCGCCGACGAGCTCACCCAGAGCCAGATCGCCCAGCGGGTCGGCGTTTCCCAGATGCACGTCTCCCGGCTGCTGGCCAGGACCCTGGAGCAGCTGCGGCGGCACATCGACGCCGGCTGACCCGGTCGAGAGCCCGGTCCGGCGGTTCACCCCTCGGCAACGGGGTAACCCGGCACCGAGATCGACTCCCCGAACCGGACGGGAGCCGCGGACCAGGAAGGGCCCTGCCCGATGCCGATCGAACAGCAGGCCACGCACCTCGACGACTCGCTGCGCGTGATCGCCCTCGAGGTCGCCGACGACCTCGCCGAGCTGGCCACCGTGCGCGCCTGGGCCGAGGAGTTGCTGCAGGATCTGCCCGAAGACCAGCGGGTCGACGCGCTCATGGTGGTCGACGAGCTGACGTCGAACGCCCTCCGGCACGGCAAGCCTCCCCGGCAGGTCCGCCTGCTGCGCAAACGCGACTGGCTCTCCGTGGAAGTCGACGACGCCTGCGTCGACCCCGCCTGCCCGCGCCCGCCTTCGTCCGACGGCGGGCACGGGCTCAAACTGGTCGCCGCGATGAGCGTGTCGTGGGGTCAGTGGCAACGTCCCACGGGCAAGACCGTGTGGGCCGAAGTCGACCTCACTCGCGGTCGCGAGGGTTCACCGGCCTGAACGCCACCGGCGCAGCAGGGTGCGGAGGACGACGAGCACGGCCCAGCCGATAAGGAGCACCGCGGCGACGCGGATTCCCGTCTGGTACCAGCCGGGCGCGCCGGGCCGGCCGCCCCAGAACCAGGCCGCCGCGCCGATCGCGGCCGCGACGGCCGCGGCCAGGGGGTAGCGGACCCAGCCGGGTAGCCCGGCCAAGCTGACCTTGCGGCGGGGTGGATCGGCCACCCGGCCAGCGTAGGCCGAAGCCGCCTGCACGTTCGGGCACGATCGTCCGCCCCCGTGGCCGCCCCCGGACGGGTGCTGCGCACCGCGGCGTGCGCGGGACGCTGAGGTGTGGCCGGAGTCGAGCACGCCGAGGACAGCGGCAGCGAACGCCTCTCCTCGGCCTCGAAGCGCACGGGCGGTGAACCGGAGAGCACCGCCCATTCGCTGCTGGCCATGCAACGCTCGGCGGGCAACGCCGCGGTCGGGCGGCTGCTGGGCGGGCGGAAACCGGCGGTGCAGCGTTCGGCGATCGCCGCCACCCTGCAGAGCCGGGCGGCGGACCGGATCGCGGCGGCCACCGCACCCGCCACGGCGGCCGGGCCGGAAGGCACCCAGGCCCCGGCTCCGGATCCCGCGGCGATGGCCGCCGAGAAGGCGAAACAGCGCGCGGCGCTGGCCGGTACGGTCCAGCCTCCGGACACCACCGCCGGGCGGGAGCAGACCCGCGGTGCCGCGGCCGCGGTCAAGGCCGAAGCCGCGGCACCCGCCACGCCGGCGGCCGGCGGCAAGGACACGGCACCGCCGTCGGCGACCGGCGGCGACAGTGACGCCACGGCGGCCGTCGCGAGCGCGGCACAGCTGACCCAGCAGGCCGTGGCCCAAGCCGACGCGGAAGCTGCACCGGAGCCGCCCGCGCCGGTGCGGCCGCCGGAGCCGGTCCCGGCGGCCGACGCGGCCGGCCGCGCGGTCCCCGGCGATCCGGCCGCGGACGCCTTGGCCGCCGGGCTGGCCGCGCGGCTGCAGGCGCTGCGGACCGGCGCGCACGCGGTCCGGACGCAGGCGGCACGAGAACGCGCGCAGGCGCACCGGATCCAAGCGCTCCTGCACAGCGCGGAGGGCGGCGTCACCGAGGCGGAAGCCGGTGTGGCCCGGCTCGAGGGGCACACCGCGCACCGTCGCGAGGTCGCCGGGCAAGCCAGGCAGGCCCTCGAGGTGTCGAAGCAGAAGCAGGAGACGGTCGCCGCGGGCGCGCCCCAGGTGTCCGCGCAGAGCGACGATGGCAAGGCCAAGTCGTCGCCGATGGCGGCCGAGTCGAAGCAGCTGGCGGCGGAGAACGCGAGCAAGCAGCCCGAGGACGCCGAGGCCGCGGGGAAGTCCGCCGAGCAGGGCTCGAAACTGACCAAGGTCGGCGCCGACCTGGGCTCGATCGACGACGCCATCGGGGCCACCAAGACCCGGGCCGGACGGCTGGCCGAGGAAGCCACGCAGGCACAGCAGGCCAACACCGCCGCGCAGGGCCGGATTTCCTCGACCGAACAGGCCCTGGAGCGGACCGGACAGAAGACCGCCGAGATGACCGGCCAGAACCAGGCGGCCCGCGCCCGGCTGGCCGGGCTGGCGGGCGGCCCCGCGGACCAGCGGGCGGGCGCGGACGACCTCGATGCGCAAGCCCGGACGCTGGACGAGGCATCGGCGCGGCTGGAGCTGCGGGTGCACGCGGCCCGGCAGTCGTACGCCGACGGGATGGCCTCGATGCCGGCACGGGTGCCGCGCCGGAGCGCGCACCAGGTGCAACGGGCCGGGTACGACGACCGGGCCCGCTTCGATCCCGCGGGGGCGGTCGCCGGGGCCGTCCCGTCCTGGCTGAGCGGCGAAGAGCCGCAGAGCGCGCGAGCCCGCGCGGAACACAAGGCGGCCGAGGACGCTCGCCGGCGTGCCGAGCTCGCCGAGATCGACCGCGAGGCCGGTGGCCACTTCGAGCGGCTCTCGGCCGCGGACAAGGCCGGGATCGCGCTGAAGATGACCGGCCGGCACCTGTTTTCCTCGGTGGGGGCGACGAACTTCCCCCGGTTCATCGGCAACATCGCGCGCGGCTTCATCGACCCGCGGATGTCGCTGATGGGCATCGTCCAGGGGTTCGGGATGATCGCCTCGGGCGGCGCGAACCTGTTCAGCGCCGCGCAGTGGGCGAAGGACCCGGTGGGCAACCTCCTCAAGTCGGCGGCCGACATCACCACCGGCGTCACGATCGTGCTCGGCTCCATCGCCGGGCTCGCCACCGCGATCGCGATCATCCTCACCGCGGTCGCGATCGTCGGTTCGATCTTCTCCTTCGGCGCGGCCGGGGTGGCGCTGGCGCCGATCATCGCGTTCTGCGGCACGGTCGCGGCGACCGTCGCCCCGTGGGCGCTGGAGGCCGCGGCGATCGCGTTGACCCTGCACGGGCTGGTGTTCATCAAGAACCTCGTCGACGCGGCCAGCGCGCAGACCGCGGGCCAACTGCAGAACGAGTCCGACCAGATGACCGAGGACGCCACCAACGCCGGCGCCATGGCACTGCAGATCGGCATGGCCAAGGCCATGGAGGCCGGCGGCAAGCTCCTCGCCGGCGCCCGGGGCGGCCGGGGCGGCGGTGGCGGTGGTGGCGAGGGCGGCGGCGCCGGAGGGGGCGGCGAGGGCCTGGTCACCGAGGGCGGTGCCGTGCCCGAGTCCGGTGCGGTGACCGAGGGCGGCCCGGTGCCCGAGTCCGGTGCCGTGCCCGAGGGCGGCCCGGTGCCCGAGTCCGAGTCCGGGCCCGCTCCCGAGCCCGCCGCGGCGCCCGAGCCGGCTTCGGCCCCGGAATCCGCTCCGGCCGCCGACACCGGCCCGGCACCCGCCGCCCCCGAACCGGTCGAGCTGCCCTCGGGGATCGCCGCGAACGACAACGCCATCCCGCAACCGGACCTGCCCGGCGGACCGGCAGCCAACGACAACGCCATCCCGCCGTCGGAAGCGAACGAACAGGTCCTCGCGGGCACCGGCACCGACGGCCCTGTCGACGTCGGGCCGAAGCCGCCCGAGCTCCGCGTAATCGAAGGCGGCGCCTCCTCCGACGCCCCACGAGCCATGGCCGGGGCGGACAAGCCGGGTCCCGGAAGCCGGGCCACCCCCGCGACCACTGTCGAAGGTCCCGGCGCAGGCCGTCCTTCGTCGGTCGGCGGCCCCGCCGAAACTCCGTCTTCACCGACGACCGAGCCGACCACCGCGGAACCCGCGGTCGAGGAACCGACGCGCGAACTGACCGAAGACGAAAAATGGGAGCAGATGACCAAGGCGCTGGAATCCGAGACCGAACCGGAGTCCGGAATCGACGCCGACGCGGAGGCCGAAGGCGAACGGGACGTGGCAGCCGAGGCCGGCCGCCGGGAGCACGCGAAGCAGCGTCAGGCGCAGGCCAGGCAGGGCGATGCAGGTCGGCAGGTCGGCCGGGCGCAGGAGGTGATCGCCAACGGCGACAAGTTCACCGACAGCGCTACCGGCAACACCGTTCACGTGCTCGGCGATCGTGTCGTGATCACGGGTCCCCATGGCGAGCCGGTCACCCAATTCACCAACACCAGAGCCAACACCCGAGCGAGGGTCGCCGAGGGCAAGTGGGTGCCGAAGAACGATTGACGTCACCGCTCGTCCGGACCGGATCGGGTGGCTCCGCGTAGCGGAGCGCGATCGCGCGCGTCAGATCCGGTACGAGCGGGTCGCGAAGGTCAGGCCGCTGGAGTAACCGCCCCACCGGACCGAGTCCGGCCGGGGTCCGTCCAAAGCGGACAGTGGGAAGTCGGGGCTCCGCGCGGCCAGGAGCAGCTGTGCGGGCGCCGGACCGCGCAGCGTGAGCGTCAGCTCGACGCCTTCCGGTGGTGGTGCGGACAGCGTCAGGCCCCACCGCCAGCCGGTCGCGGTGAACGGCCGGTTCGTTCCGCCGGGGAACGTGGTTCCCCCCACTTCGGCCCGGACGACCGGGGCGCCGCCGTCGTCGGCGTAGATCGTCAACTGGGTGGGCCGGCCGGTGACCGAGATGCGCAGCCGCACGGTTCTCAGGTCGCCGGCCGCGGTCTCTCCCAGCACCTTCATGGCGGCTTCGGGCACCGGGACCACCGGGGCCGGGCCGCTGCGCGTGCCCTCGGACCCGTACAACGCCGGGAACCGTTGCTCCACACCGGGATCGTCGGCGGGGGCGTGTTGGCCCGCCCACTCGCCGGAGCCGTCGCCCTCGCTGGCCCAGATCGCCTCGTGCCGGTCGGCGTCCAGCGCATACACCAGGCTCACCTGCGCAGGATCCGGTGCGCCGGGCCGGTCGGCCACCGCGTCGGAGACGACCAGGCCGGTGGCCGCCAGTGCCACGACGGCCGCCGCGGCGAGCACCGGCCGGGTGCGCGGCGGTGTGCGCCACGCCGGGAACACCGTCACCGCGGCCAGGCCGAGCAGCAGCATCGGGACGGCGGCGAGCGCGAGCCCGACCGTGCCGAACAGCAGCCACCCGAGCGGGACCAGCAGCAGCACGGTGGGCACGCCGGCCAGCCAGGCGACCGCGGCCCGCCACGGCGAGCCCACCGGCAACCGGGCCGTCACGACCAGCCCCGCCGCTCCGGCGAACGCGGGCCAGGTGCACAGGTAGGCCGCGCCGGGCACCAGCACCGCGGCCACCACCGCGAGCACGGCCATGACGAGCAACCCACCCGCCGCGAGCTCCGCCGGCCGGCCGCGGCGGCGGCCGAACCACACCAGCCACAACGCCGCCGGCACCAGCGCCAGCAGCGCCAGACCGGCTCTCGAGAGCACGACGGCGTAGGGGTCACCGCCGAGGAAGCGCCGGTTGCCCGGGCCGGCGAGCACCACGGCCTGCCACGCGAGCCAGCCGATCGCCGCGCCACCGGCGGGCACCACCAGGGCCGCGGCGGCGCAGCGGGCCGTCGCGGCGAGGCGCAGCCGGCCACGGCGGCGGGCGAGCCACACCGCGGCCGCGGCGGCGAGCAGGGCGAGCACCGCCAGCGGCAGGACCGCTCCGGCGGGGTAGTCCACCACGAGGCCGAACACGGTGAAGTACTCCGATTCCCCCGCGCCGGTGAGTCCCGGAAGGCCGGCCGCCAGTGTTCTCGTCGCGGCCAGCACCGCGTCCCCCAGGTCCTCGAGGCTGGCGGAGTCCACATGGGACAGATCGTCCAGCTCGGAGTGGTACGGGGCGCTGCCGTCGATCATCGCGAAGTTCAGCCCGGTGTGCGACGCACCGCGGAAGACGGTGAAGTCGGTGTCGTTCGGCAGCAGCCGGTACACCTCCCGGGACAGCGACGTCGCCAGCGGCGTACCGGCACGCAACGCCGGCATGAGCGCGGCGCTGTGCGCGCCGGTCTCGAACATGATGGTCCGGCCCGTCGTGCCCCGGGCGTCCAGGTTCAGCACCACGTCGCGCGCCGGGTCCCCCAGCAGGCCGGCCGCGGCGAACGCCCGGGCGCCCAGCTGCCCGAACTCCTCGCTGTCGGTGAACACGAACGTGATGTCGGCCCGCTGAGCCGGCATCGAGGTGAGCACCCGCGCGATCTCCAGCAGGGTCACCACCCCGGCCCCGTCGTCGGTGGCGCCGGGGCCGATCTCCACCGAGTCGTAGTGGGCGACCAGCAGGACCCGGCCCGCGTGCGCGGTCCCGGGCAGGGTGGCGGACACGTTCTGCACCCAGCCGTAGGCGTGCGCGGACTCCGTCTCGGCCACCCCCGCGCTCGTCCGCTGCACCGCCGGCCGCAGCCCCAGCTCGGTGAGCCGGGCCACCAGCCGGTCGCGGACCTGCTCGTTGGCGGGCGAGCCGGCCGGGTGCGGCCGCTGGGCGATCCGGTCCAGTTCGGCCCGCGCCCTGGTCGCGGAGAACTCCGTCGCCGGCGCGTCGGCGGGACGGGGCTCGGGCGCGATCGCGCTGTGCAACACGGAACCCACCGCGAGCAGCAGGACCAGCACGCCGGCGGCCCACGCGGGCCACCGGTGGCGCACGGCCGGGCCGCCGCCGGTCCGCTCGCGCGGCGGGGCGGACTGGGGATCGGGTTCCTTCACGGTGGTCAGGGGGTGCTCCTCAGAGGAGGCGGAGGCGTTGGCCCCGGCCGGCTTTCTCCGCCTGGGTACGGACTTCGGCGAACAACGCCACGTCCAGTACGCCGAGACCGAAGGGGTTGACGACGACGTAGCCGTCCTCGACGGGTTCGCCGGGGGCGGCCAGGAGTTCGGCGATCGTCGCGGTGACCGACGGTCCCTCGGCGGCGGCCGGGGCGATGTGGCCGTCGTTGATGAGCCGGCCCAGCGGGCGGCGCGGGTTCTCGACGATGAGCCGGAGGTCGTCGATGTACAGCGAGCGGGCGCCGGTCAGGACCTCGTCGGTGAGGTCGCCGAGGGAGACGTTGACGAGCAGTGCGCCGGGCCCGATCCACGACTTCCGGACGTAGCCTTCGGACGCGGTGGTGAGGAAGAAGACGATCTCCTGGCCCGCCACGGCCTCCGGGACGCCGGGGGCGACCGTGACCCGCAGCCCGGGATGCCGGGACGCACACGCCTCGGCCAGTGCCTCCGCCACGGCGGTCCGCTCGTCGAAGAGGGTGACCTCCCTGACGGTGTCCGTGCGGGCGAGGAGCAGGGCCAGGTGGAGCCGCGCCTGGGTGCCGCAGCCGACAACCGCGACGCGCGTGGCGGCGCCGTAGCCGGCCGCCTCGACGGCGAGGACGCTGACCGCCGCGGTGCGGACGGCGCTGAGGACCCCGACCTCCATGACCGTGGTCACCCGGGCGGTCTCCGGGTCGAAGCACAGGCCGAGCCCGCCCGCGCGTTCCATGCCGAGCTCCGGGTTGGTGACGCTGGCGTTGATGATCTTCATGCCGAAGTCGCGGCCCGCCACCGCGCCGGGCATGCCGATGGAACGGGTGTAGGCGCCCTTTCCGTTGTCCCACGCCAGATACGCCTCACCGGGCAGGGTCGTCTGCCCGGCGCCGTGGGCGAGGAGCGCCTCGCGGACGACGCCGACCGGGTCGCAGTCCTCGAGGCACTCGACCACCTCGTCCCGGCGGAGGAAGAGCAGGGACTCGGGCCGGGGCTCGGCCAGGGCGCCGGTCAGCCAGGAACTCATGACCTCATCACCGTTTCGCTCGGGGAAAGGGGCTCGGTGGGGCTGAGACCGTAGGTGCGCTCGACCCAGTCCGAGTCGTAGATCGTGCTCAGGTAGCGGTCACCGAAGTCGGGCGAGATCGCGACCACCGTGCTGCCCGGCGGAATGCGGTCGGCGTAGGTGCGGATGGCCCGGACCACCGTGCCGGTGGAGCCGCCGACGAGCAGGCCGGTGCGGCGCGACAGATCGCGGCACTCGCGGATCGTGTCGATCTCGCGGACCCGGACCAGGTCGTCGGGGGCGGTGGGGTCGCAGATCTCCGGGTGCCTGCTGGTGCCGAGGCCGGGGATGTGCCGGGGCCCCGGGGCCTGCCCGAAGGTGACCGAACCGACCGAGTCGGCGGCGATGATCCGGGTGGCCGGGGACGACCGGCGGAAAGCGGAAACGCAGCCCATCATGGTGCCCGCGGTGCCGACCCCGACGAACAGGTAGTGCACGTGCGGCACGGCGGCCAGGATCGACCGGGCGGTGAGCCTCGCGTGCACGCCGGGGTTGGCCGGGTTGGCGTACTGGTTCACCCACACCAGCTCCGGGTCTTCGTGGAGCAGCCGCTCGATGAGCCGGAGCCGGGTGGCCAGGAAGCCGCCGTTCTCGTCGCGGTCGCGCACGGTCAGCACCTCCGCGCCCATGGCCCGCATGTGGTCGATCGCCTGCGGGTTGGTCACCGGGTCGACCACGCAGGTGAACCGGTAGCCGCGCTGGGCGCACACCAGGCTCAGCGCCACCCCGAGACTGCCGGACGACGACTCGACGACCCGCCCGCCCGGCCGCAGCCTGCCGTCCCGCTCGACGGAGTCCACCAGGCCGAGCGCGGTCTTGAACTTGATCGACCCGGCCGGGTTGAGCCCCTCGATCTTGAGGATGACCCGGCTCTCGGACAGCACCCCGGGCAGTTCGAGGAACACGTCGTCGAAGACGAGCTCGGTGGCGTCGCGGTAGATGCGGCTCATGGGCGCCCGATCCGCAGGGCGGGAGCGCCCGGGCCGAAGAGGCCGGCGGCGGGGTCGCCGAGACAGCCGGCCAGCACGGTGAGGTAGTCCTCGGCCAGGTCGGCGGCTCGCGCCCGGGAGAAGTCCCGGCAGCGGTAGGTCACGTACAGCGTCGCGTGCTCCTCGTCGTGGCCGACGCGCACCGTGAGGGGACGCTCGGCGTACGGCCAGCGCGGTGGCAGGGGCTCCAGGTCGAGGCCGGAGCCGTCGGTGGCCGTCTCGCGGTCGACGCCGAACTCCACCCGGTCGAACAGCTCCGCGGCGTGCCCCGGCAGCTCCCGCACCACCGGGTCGCGCGGCACGCCGGCGTGGTCGAGGTCCTCGGCGAAGCGGTCCCGCGCGGTGGCCAGCACGGTTTCGAAGGACGGGTCACCCGCCAGGTCGAGCCGGCTCACCACGGCCTGCGAGAAGTCGGCGATGAGACCCTCCACCTCGGCCCGGTCGCGCAAGGTGACCGGAACGGAGACGGCGACGTCGCGGGTGCCCCCGAGCCGGGCGAGCAGCACCTGGAACGCGGCGAGCGTGGTGACGAAGACCGTGGTGTCGCGGGCGCGGGCGAACGCGCGCAGGCGGGCGAACAGGTCGTCCGGGACGCCCACGGCGAGCAGGTCCCCCCGGTGGGCGGGTCCGTCGGAAGGTGGGAAGTCCGCCGGGATCGGAACGGCCCGCGCACCGGCGAGCCTGGTGCGCCAGTACTCGACCTTCGCGGCGACGGCCGCGGCCCGGCCCGGCTGGTCACGCTGCCACACCACGAAGTCGGCGTACTGGATCGGCAGGGGCGCCAGGTCCGCGCCCAGGTAGGCCTCGGCGAGGTCGGCGAGGAGCACCTCGGTGGCCCGGGCGTCGGCGATGACGTGGTGGAGCACGACGATCGCGATGTGCTCGTCGGCGGCCAACCGCAGCAGCCGGAACCGGATCAGCGGGCCGGTGCGCAGGTCCATCGGCGGTTCCAGGGCGGCCAGCGTCTGCGCGGCGAAGTCGTCCTCGGTCGCCTCGACGACGGTCACCGGGACGGCCGGCACCGGGTGGATCACCTGGACCAGCCCGTCACCGGCCGGCTCGAACACGGTCCGCAGGGTTTCGTGCCGCCGCACGACCGCGGCGAGCGCGCGTTCGAGCGCGGGGACGTCCAGCGGGCCGCGCAGCCGGAGCCCGGTGAGGACGACCCGGTCCGGCCGCGCCGGGTCCCGCCACGCCCTGGCGCACGCCTCGGCCTGGGCCGGGGACGCCGGGAACCGGGCCGGGCCGGGCGGCCTCGGCAGGCGGGGGATGGCCGGGGAGCCGCCGCGCAGCCTGCGCAGCAGCGCGGCCTCCAGCTCGGCTCGCGAAGTCGTGTCGGAAGGGTGCACGCCTCACCCGGCCTGCGGCTGGTGGGTGCGGCCGAGGTCCGTCGCGAAGGCGCGCATCAGCGCCTCGGGACCCCCGATGAAGCCGTAGTGCGGGCCGGACAGCAGCCGGAACGTGGTCTCCCCCAGCTCGGCCCAGTCGTGCAGCAGTTCGTGCGGGACCTCGACGTCCTCGTCCCAGCCGAGCACGGACGCCGGGCAGGGCAGCGGTTCCGGCGCGCTGACCCCGTACGCCTTGTGCGCGTCCACATCGGACAGGAGCACCTCGAGGCTCAGGTCGACCATGTCCGGGCGCGGGACGCCGCCGAGCGCGGTGATCAGGGTGACGACCTCCGCGCGCAGCTCGTCCTCCGACATCTCCAGGAAGCGTCCGTGCGGCCCCTTGTGCGGGGCGACCTGGGAAGACACGAACAGCCGCGTCGGCACCGGGAGGCCGCGCCGCTGCAGCCGCAGGGCGGTCTCGTAGGCGACCAGGGCCGAGCTGCAGTGCCCGAAGAACGCGAACGGCCGGTCGAGGTAGGGCGCCAGCGCGTCGCAGAGCATCTCGGCCAGGGAACCGAAGGAGGAGAACGGTTCCTCCCGCATCCGGTTCTCCCGGCCCGGCAGCTGCACCGGGCAGATCTCGATGTCGGCGACGGCCGGCGGCCACTGCCGGTACATGCTGGCGCCGCAGCCGGAATAGGGCAGGCAGAACAGCCGGACTCCGGCGTCCGGCGAGGGTTCGCGCAGGAACCACCGGGGACGGCGGGGCGCTCGGGTGGCGGTCACGGGTTCTCCTTCACCGGGGCGTCCGGGTCCTGCTCGAGCATCCGCCGCAGCACCATCGGCGCCAGCGTGGCGATGTCGACCCGGGTGGTCAGGTCGCGGACGCGGAACTCCACCCCGAACCGCTCGCGGATCCGGTTGCGCAGCTGGATCAGCGACAGCGAATCGCCGCCCAGGACGAAGAAGTCGTCGTCCATCCCGACCCGCTCGGCGCTCAGCAGCTCGCCGAACACCTCCTGCAGCTCGATCTCGATCGGCGTCTCCGGGGCCCGGTACGCGGCTTCGGCGGTCACCGGCTCGGGCCGGGGTTCGGCCGTCCGCGGCCGCGGTGGCTCGCGCACGGCGGCCAGGTCCACCGGGGCGGCGGGATCGGCGACGACGCCGGCGAGGACGTCGACGAACGCGTCCACCATCTCCTTCGCGGTGGCCTCGTCGAACAGGTCGCGGGAGTACTCCAGGAACGCCCGGTACGCGCCGGTGCCGTCCGGTTCGAGGTCGAGCGCCAGCTCGTAGCCCGCGGTGCGGGTGTCCGCCCGCAACGGCTCGAAGGCGAGACCGGCGGCACGCAGGTCGACCGGGGGCTGGTTCTGCAGGACCAGCATCGCCTGCGCCTGCGGGGTGCCGGCGGGAGCGCCCCGCTCGGCGCGCAGGATTTCCAGGGCCAGCTCGAACGGGAACTCCTGGTGCTCGTACGCCCCGGCGCAGGTGGCGCGGACGCGGGCGACGAGCTCGCGGGCCGAAGGCGCGTCGCCGAGGTCGACGCGCAGCAGCAGCGGGTTGACGAAGAACCCGATCAGGTTCTCCACTTCCGGCCGGACCCGCCCGGCCATCGGGGACACCACGGTGATGTCGCGCTGGCCGCTGTAGCGGGCCAGCAGCACGTCGAAGGCGGTGAGGAAGACCATGAACGCGGTGACGCGCTCCGCCCTGGCGAAGGCCTCCACCTCACCGACGAGCGCGGCCGGGACCGCGAACACGTGCGTGGCGCCGTCGGCCGAGGGGACGGCCGGGTGCGGCCGGTCCGTGGCCAGCGTGAGGGCGGGGGCCCCGGCGAGACGGCGTTCCCAGTACTCCTGCAGTGCGGCCAGCTTCGCGCCGGTCAGGTTTTCCCGTTGCCAGACCGCGAAATCCGCGTACTGGATGGGCAGCGGCGGCAGCTCCGGCTCGCGGCCCTCGTGGTAGGCGACGTAGCAGGCGGCCAGCTCGGCGACGAAGATCGCCGAGGAGAGCCCGTCGGTGACGATGTGGTGCATGGTGAGCACGGCGATGTGCTCCTCGGGCGCGGTGCGCAGCAGCGCCAGGCGCACCAGCGGGCCGCGCTCGAGGTCGAACGGCACGCGGACCTCGGCGGCGACCGCGGCCTCGGCGGCGGCCAGGTCCACGTCGGTGACACCGACGGTCAGCACCGGGGCGGGCCCGATGACCTGGACCGGGCCGTCGTCGTCGAGCTCGAACACGGTGTGCAGGGCCTCGTGCCGGGCCACCACGGTGTTGAGGCCGCGTTCGAGTGCGGCCCGGTCGAGCGCGCCGGCCAGCCGGACGGCGGCCACGACGTGGTAGGTCGCCTGGCCGGGGTCCAGCTCGTTCTCCAGCCACATGCTCTGCTGGGCGAACGACGTCGGCACGACGAAGACGTCCTGCTCTTCTTCCTGGTGAACGTCGGTCATCGGCTCCGCTCCTGTGCGCCGGACGGGGAGGACACGGGCCGCTTGCGGCGGAACGCCGAGCGGTCCAGCGCGCGGACGGGCGCGGCCGGCTCCGGGTGGGCCGGCACTGCCTCCGCCGGGGCCGGGTCCGGTCCCGGGGTGCTCCGGCCGTCGATGTACTCGGCGACCTCGGCGACGGTGGGGGTCTGGAACAGCTGGCCCAGCGGCAGGTCGACGGCGAACTCCTCGCGCAGCCGGTCGACGACGAGGGCACCCATCAGCGAATGGCCGCCCAGGGCGAAGAAATCGTCGTTGATGCCCATGTGGTCGACCCCGAGGATGTCCGACCAGATGTTCAGCACGGTCTTCTGCGTCGCGGTCTTCGGCTCGTCCGACTCCGTCTCGGCTTCGGGTTCCGCACCGGCCGGCGAGGTGAAGACGGCGGTGTCCGTCGAGCCGTCGGGCCGGTGCGGCCAGGCGGTGACCGGCACCACCGACGCGGGGACGACGTTGAGCGGCAGCCGGTCCCGCAGCCAGCCGCGGACCACGGCGGGCATGGTCCTGGCCCACTCGGCGAATGCGGTGTCCCCGGCCAGGGGGCCGGGGCACGCTCCGGCGGTGACGGTCGCGGCGAGCACCCGCGAAAGCGGCACGGCGGTGCTCCCCTGCCGGCGGAGGGCCACGGTCAGCTCGGCGAACCCGGCCCCGGACGGCCCGGCGGCCGCGTCGAAGCCCAGCGCGGCCGCCGCGGCCACCACTTCGGCCGGGTCCACCCCGCGATCCGGATCGTCGAGGACCCGGCGCACGTCGCCGGCGGTGTCCGCGGTGGCGAGCCGGTCGAGCGCGGCCGCGACGCCGGTCAGCCCGGACACCGGGATGCCGTGCAGGACAAGGAGGTCGGGCGCGGCGGCGAGCAGGTCGGTGAGCCCGTCGGCGGTGACGTCCGCCCAGGCCAGTTCCCGGACGGGCGGCAGGGCGTCATCGGGCCCGGCCACGTGCAGCACGACGTCGAAGCGGAACCGGGTCAGTTCGCTGGGGTGCGTGCCCACGCGGCGCAGGACGGCCACGTCCCGCACCCCGGGCAGCCGCGCGGCGGCCTCGCGGAACCAGTCCGGGTGCAGGGCCAGGCCGCCGGTGGTGGCGGCCCGGTGGGCCACGGCCTCGCGCAGCCGGGCGGCGGGCGCGCCGGCCGGCACGCGGCCGGCCTCGGCGGGCAGGTGCGCCGCCTCCCGGGCGGTCAGGTCCGCCACGTCGGAGACGAACACGGTGCCGCCGGGGCGGGTCACCCGGACCGCCTCGGCGAGGACGCGTTCGAGGTAACCGGGGCCGGGGCAGTACCCGGCGAGACCGTTGACCACGACGGTGTCGAAGTCCCCGCCGAGGCCGGTCAGGTCGTCGGGGGGCAGGTCGGCCAGCTCGACGACGCCGGCCTTGGCGGCGAGCCGGTCGCGCTGCCGCTCGATGGAGCGCCGGGCGCGGCCGGACAGCTCGGTCGCCCGGTAGGCGTCACAGCGGGGGGCGAGCTTGAACAGCAGCTGCCCGTTGCGGCAGCCGATCTCCAGCACCCGCCGCGGCCCGGTGTCCAGGATGTGCCGCACGCCGCCGTCGAGCCACTCGCGCAGCGCGGCCGCGGGCAGCACCTCGCCGCTGTCCGGGCTGCGCCAGCCGGTGAGGTTGAGCAGCGGGTCGCTCTCCGGGTCACGCGCGAGGTAGTCCTGGACGAACCGCTCGCGTCCGCCGTCGGAACCGAGCTGGGGGGCGGTCCTGGGCACGACGTGCGCGATCAGCTCGCCGTTGTCGGTGCGGGAGAGGTGGGCGCGGGACACCGCGGGGTGCGCGGTCAGCTCCGCGACGACGTCGCCGAGTTCGGCCGGCCGCCCGGCCACCCAGGTGCGGCCCGCCGGCTTGCCGAGGACCTCCAGCTCGCCCCGGACGTTCCAGCGGGCCCGGTCACCGGTGGGCACCAGGACGCCGGAGGCGAACACGTGGAGATCGCCCGCCACCCCGTCCGGTACGGGTTCGCCGCGCTCGTCGCGCACCTCGGGCCGGGCGCCCAGCGGGATACCGGCCGGGATCCGGCCGGAGGGCGCCGGCGCGGCCGGGTCCACCCCGTGCGCGGCCACCGGCCCCACCTCGGCGAGGGAGTAGAGGTTGACCAGCTCGGCGCCGGGGAACGCGCGGGCGAACGCGGCGACGGCGTCCGGCCACAGCGGTTCCCCCGTGCTGATCACGCGGCGGGCCGCAGTGTCCAGTGTGGACAAGCGGGCCGGGGTGGTGAGCAGCAAGTCCGGCGTGGGGCCGGAATTGCCGAACACGACGGCGCCGCCGGCCACGACCGGCCACCACAGGGCGGTGACCAGCAGGTCCGGACCGACCCCCGGGGACACGGCGACCGTCGCGGCCGGGAACCGGGCCGCCAGTGCGCGGACCCGGGCCGCCAGCTCGGCGTGGGAGTGGGTGCTCAGCGTGCCGCCCCGCGAGCGCAGGCACACCGCGGGCGCGCCCGGTGCGGGTGGCGGCAGCGGATCGGTGGCCGGGGAGCCGAGCGTGGCGACGTCGACGGCGGCGACGTCGAGCACGTCCACCAGCGCCGCGGTGGTCAGCACCCGCTTCGGGGCCGCCTCTTCGATCGCCGCGGCGAGCTCGGCGCGGGTCAGAGCCGGGTCCAGCGGCAGCGCCACCGCCCCGGCCGCGAGGACCGCGTGCAGCGCGACCGCCAGTTCGGCGGTGTGCGGCAGGCAGAGCGCGACCACGGTGCCGCCGGCCACGCCGTGGTGGTCGCGCAGGTCGTGGGCCAGTCCGGTGACGCGCGCGGTGAACTCCGCGCGGGACAGCACCTGGTCACCCCGCACCACGTCCGCCGGCGGTGCCACGGCAGCTTCGGGGACTTCGGCGGCCGGGACTCCGGCAGGCGCGGCCACGAGCGGCAGCCGCCACACCGGGGTCTCCGGATCGGCGACCGCGGCGGCGAGCACCGCGTACACCGAGTCCAGCAGGCGCCGCACGTACGGCTCGTCCATGATGTCCGCGGCGAACCACAGCTGCCCGGCGATGGCGCCGTCGTCGGTGGGGGTCAGCTCGAACTCGAGGTCGAACCGGGCCTTGCCGGTGTCGAGGGTGAGGATGTCCACGGTGAGGCCGGGCACCCGCAGCTCGTGCCACGGCGTGTTGTGCAGCCCGAGCATGTGCCGGATGAGCGGGGTGTGCGCGCTGGCCTCCCGCTCGGGGTTGATCTCCTCGATGATCTTCTCGAACGGCACGTCCTGGTGGGCGTACCCGTCCACCGCTTCCTGGCGGCAGCGGCGCAGCAGGTCGCGGAAGGTCGGCTCGCCGGTCAGCTCGACCCGCATCGGCAGGGTGTTGACGAAGCTGCCGACCATCGACTCGATCTCGCTGCGGTTGCGGTTGGCGACCGGCACGCCGACCACCAGGTCCTGCTGTCCGGTCCACCGGGACAGCACGGTGGACACGCCGGCGAGCAGCACCATGAACAGCGTCGCCCGCTCGGACTCGCCGAGCGCCGTGAGCTCGCCGACCAGCCCGGCGGGGATGTGCACCTCGCACATGCCGCCGTCCCAGCTGCGGTCCGCGACCCGCAGGCGGCCGGTCGGCAGGTCGAGGGCGTGCGCGCCGGTGAGCCGCGCCCGCCAGTACTCGAGGTGCTCGTCGAGCGCCCCGGTGGCCTGCCAGTCCTGCTGCCACAGGGCGAAGTCGCCGTAGTGCAGCTCCGGTTCGGGCAGCGCGGGCGGGCGGCCCGCGGCGTAGGCGTCGTACAGCGAAGCCAGCTCCTGCAGCAGGATGCCGAGCGACCAGCCGTCGGTGGCGATGTGGTGCTGGCTGAGCAGCAGCAGGTGCTCGTCGTCGGCGACCCGCAGCAGGGTCGGCCGCAGCAGCAGGTCCTTCGTCAGGTCGAACGGGCGGTCGACCTCGTCGGAGTAGCGGGCGCGCACCGCCTCGTCGCGCGCGGCCGGGTCGAGCTCGCGCAGGTCGGCGACCGGCATCGGGACCGGGCCGGGCGGGTTGACGCGCTGGACCGACGTCCCGGCGTCGACGAGGTGGAACGTCGAGCGCAGCACCTCGTGCCGTCGCACCAGTTCGTCGACGCAGCGCTGCAGGACCGCCGGGTCGGTGTGCCCGCGCAGGGTGGCCGCGCCGACGATGTTGTACATCGTGGAGGCCGGCTGCAGGCGGTGGAAGAACCACATGCGCTCCTGGGCGAACGACAGCGGCAGCGCCGACCGGTCACCCCCGCGCGCCACGATGGGGGACTCCCCGCGGTCGACGCCCTCCTCGTCGAGCATCCGGTCCAGGAGCCTGCGCTGCTCCGGACTGAGCCAGTCGTTCCCCATGGAGTCGAACCACCTTCGTTCCGAAGAGATCCCGCGCACGAATGTCGGTGGCGCCCATCCTTCCCACGCCACGGGACGGCGGTAGTCGGTGACGTCCCGGACGCCGCCGGGGACGGGGTCGTTTCCCCGACTGGCGCCGGGCACCGCGCCGCGATGAGGCTGGCCACGCCCCCGGAGGGGATCCGGCCGCCTCCGGCGCCGAGACACGAGAGGCGGACATGTCAGTCGACACCCCCACCCGGACCGGGAGCCGGCCGGCACACCGGTGGGTCGAGCAGCGGGCCGCCGAGACGCCGGACGCGGTGGCGGTGCTCGCCGACACGGACCTGACCGCGGTGTCGCTCACCTACCGCGAGCTGGACGAGTCGGCCAACCGGATCGCCCACTGGCTGCGGAGCCGGGGCGTCGGCGCCGAGGACCGCGTCGGAGTGCACCTCGACCGCGGCCTCGACCTGGTCGCGGTCCTGCTCGGCACCTTCAAGGCCGGCGCGGTCTACGTGCCGCTCGACCCCCACCTGCCCGCCGCCCGGCTGGCCCACGTCCTGGCCGACTCGGCCCCTGCGGTGACGTTCACCAGTGCCGACCTCCCCGGTCTCCCGTCGGAGGGCGCCCTCCCGGTGGAGACGGTGCGCGCGGAGTGGGCGAGCTTCCCGGCGACCCGGCCGGAGGTGCCGTACCGGGGCGCGACGGCCGCCTACGTCGTCTACACGTCCGGGTCGACCGGGACCCCGAAAGGCGTGGTGGTGCCGTACGAGGCGCTGGCCACCCAGCTGGGGTGGCTGTGCACCCGGTTCCGGTTCGGGGCCGCCGACGTCGTCCTGCACAAGACCCCGCTGGCGTCGGACCCGTCCCTGTGGGAGCTGCTGGTGCCGGTGATGAGCGGGGGCCGGCTGGTGCTCGCCGAGCCGCTCAACCACGGCGACCCCGCGTACCTGCTCGACGTGCACGACCACTACGGCGTCACGGCGTGCGACTTCTTCCCCTCGCTGCTGCGGCACTTCCTGGCGGAACCGCGCGCCGCCGAGCGCGCGGCCGCGCTGCGCACGGTGATCTGCGGCGGCGAGGAGCTCAACGCCGAGCTGGCCACCCGCTTCGCCGAAGTGCTCCCCGGCGGCACGCTGTACAACCTCTACGGGCCCACCGAGGCGACGATCGCGGTCACCCTGCACCAGGTCGCCGCGGCCGGGGTGACCGACCCGATCCCGATCGGCCGCCCGATCCCCGGCACCGAGATCCTCGTGCTCGACCACGCGGGCGCGCCGTGCCCGGCCGGGGTCACCGGCGAGCTGGTCATCGCGGGCGTGCAGCTGGCCCGGGGCTACCAGGGACGCCCCGCCCAGACCGCCGAGCGCTTCGTGCCGCACCCCGGGCGCGCCGGGGAACGGCTGTACCGCACCGGGGACCGGGCCCGGTGGCGGCCGGACGGCGCCCTGGAGTTCCTCGGCCGGCTGGACCACCAGGTCAAGATCCGCGGCCACCGGGTGGAGCCCGCGGAGGTGGAGGCGGCGCTGACCGCGCGTCCCGAGGTCGCCCAGGCCGTGGTGCTGGCGCAGGCCGCGCCCGGCGGCGGGCCGCGGCTGGTGGCCTACCTGACCCGCTCGGCCGCCGGCCCGGAGCTGTCCACCGCGGCGCTGCGCCGCGCGCTGGCCGGGCAGCTGCCCGCGGCGATGATCCCGGCCGTTTTCGTGTGGCTGGACGCGTTCCCGCTCACCGCCGTCGGCAAGATCGACCGGGCCGCCCTGCCGGACCCGGCCGGGTGATGGCCGCCACCGGGACCACCTCGAAGCGGTCGGACCCGAGGTTCTGGTACCTCTGGAGCGCCACGACCGTCTCCGGCCTCGGCGACGGCGTGCGGTTCGCCGCCTTCGCGCTCTTCGCCGCGGTGCTGACCCGCGACCCGCTCCTGGTCGCGCTGGTGACGGTGGCCGGGCAGCTCCCGTGGCTGCTGGCCGGGCCGTTCACCGGGGTGGTCGTCGACCGGTTCGACCGCGTGCGGACGCTGTGGCTCTGCGAACTGGGCCGGACGGCGTTGATGGGCGCGTTCACCCTGGTCACCGTGCTCGGCGGGGTCGGCATCGCGGTCCTGGCCGGCACGGCCTTCCTGCTCAGCTGCATCGACACCCTGGCCGACAACCTGTCCCAGGCGATCACGCCGAGCGTGGCCGGGTCGCGGTCGCTGGACTCGGCCAACAGCTTGCTGTTCGGCGGCCAGATGGTCACCACCGAGTTCATCGGCACGCCCATCGCGGCTTTCCTGTTCGCCTGGGCGGCGGCCTTGCCGTTCGCCGTGGACACCGCCACCTTCCTGCTGTCGGCGTTGCTGATCGCCGCACTGGGCAGGCGGCGGCCCCCGGTGCCGCGCCCACCGCGGACGGCGCGGCGGCCGGTGCTCGCCGACACCGCCGGCGCCCTGCACTGGCTGCTGCGCCACCCCCTGCTCCGGTCGCTGTGCCTGCTCATGGGCGTGCTGAACTTCGCCATCGTCGGTGTCCTCGGCATCGCCGTCCTGTACGCGCTGGAAGTGCTGCACGTCAGCCCGGCGATGTACGGGCTGCTCATGGCGCTCATCGCGGTGGGCGGGCTGCTCGGCTTCGCGGTCACCCCGGCCCTCAGCGCGCGGATCGGCGCGCGGCGCACGCTGCTGCTGGCGTTCGCGCTGTGTCCCGGCCCGCTGCTGGTGGCCGCGCTGACCTCGGCCGCCTGGGTCGCGGCGCCCGCGTTGCTGCTGGTCGGGGCGGCCGCGTCGCTGGGCGGGGTGGTGAGCACGACGCTGCGGCTGCGGGCGATCCCGGCCGAGACCTACGGGCGGGTCAACGCCGCCTACCGGCTGTTCGTCAACGGCCTCGCCCCGCTCGGCGCCTTCGCCGGCGGGCTCGCCGCCCAGCAGTTCACGCTGCGGGCACCGTTCTTCGTCGCGGCGGCGGCGACGGCGGCGCTGGTCGTGTTCGGCCCGCGGCTGCTGCGCGGGCTGCGCGAGTAGCGGTTCTCCTGACTTTTCCGCCCCGGCCCGCCGTCCCAGGATCGACGAAAACGCCGCGATGGTTGGAGCCGCGTCCGCATGACCGTGTCGTTCAAGTCAGTGTCGCCCTTGTCGTCCCCGCCGGTCGCCGGCGAAGTCCGGTCCGTTCCCGAGGCGACCTTGCCGCAACTCATCGAGGCGGCCGTCCGGGTCCACCCGACGGCTCCGGCCCTGCTGAGCGACGAGACGGGCGTCCTCACCTTCGCCGGGCTGAACGCGAAAGCGAACCGGCTCGCGCACCTGCTGATCGGCCTGGGCGCCGGGCCGGAGCGGGTCGTGGGGGTGGCGCTGCCCCGGTCACCCGACGCGGTGGTCGCGATGGTGGCGGTGCTGAAGGCGGGCGCGGTCTACCTGCCGCTCAACCCGGAGTACCCGGCGGACCGCCTGGCCGCGATGGTCGCCGACGCCGATCCGGTCACCGTGCTCACCACGACCGGCCTCGACTTCGGCTCCGCCCCGGCGCTCGAGTGGGACGGCCTCGCGCTCGGGAACTTCCCGGACACCGACCCGGCCGACGCCGACCGGATCGCGCCGCTGGACCCGGCGCACCCGCTGTACCTGATCTACACCTCCGGCTCGACCGGGGTCCCCAAGGGCGTCGCGATGCCCGCCGCGAGCCTGGTGAACCTGCTGGCCTGGCACGCCGGCCGGTTCGACGTCGGCCCCGGCACGCGCACGGCCAACCTGTCCGCCATCGGGTTCGACTTCGCCATGCACGAGATCCTCTCGGCCTTGGTGCACGCCAAGTGCCTGGTCGTGCCGGCCGAGGACGTCCGCACCGACCCGATCCGGCTGGCCCGCTGGCTCGACCGGCACCGGGTGCACCAGGTGTTCCTGCCGAACGTGCTCATCGAGTCCCTCTGCGAGGCGGCGGGCGTCGCCGGGGTCGCCCTGGCCGACCTGCGCGACATCATCCAGTCCGGCGAACCCCTGGTCCTCGGCGAGACCCTGCGCGGCTTCCTCCGCAGCCACCCCGGCCTGCGCGTCCACAACCACTACGGCGCCACCGAAATGCAGGACGCGACCGCGTGGTCGACCGGCCGGACCGAGCTGCCGACGATCGGCACTCCATTGTGGAATGTCCGGGTCCACGTGCTGGACGACGACCTGCGGCCGGTGCCGGACGGCGAGCCGGGTGACCTCTACGTCGCGGGCGCCGGCCTGGCCCGCGGCTACCTGGGGCGGCCCGGGCTGACCGCGGAGCGCTACCTGCCCGACCCGTTCGGCGCGCCGGGGCAGCGGATGTACCGCACCGGCGACCTGGCGCGGTGGAACGCCGACGGTGAGCTGGAATGCCTGGGGCGCAAGGACAACCAGGTCAAGATCAACGGATTCCGGGTGGAGCTGGGCGAGATCGCGACCCGGCTGCGGACCCTGCCGGGCGTGCGGCAGGCACTGGCGCTGCCCCGGCCGGCGGCCAGCGGCGGCAAACAGCTCGTGGCCTACGTGGTCGGAACCGACCTCGACGGCGTGGCGATCCGGGCCGAGCTGGCGCGGACGCTGCCCGCGCACATGGTGCCCGCCGCGGTGCTGGCGCTGCCGGAACTGCCGGTCGCGCCGAACGGCAAAGTGGACCTGAAAGCGTTGCCGTCACCCGCGTTCGCGACCGGAGCCGCCGAGCCGGAAACCCCGGAGCAGCAGGCGCTGGTGGACGCCTTCGCCGCGGCGCTCGGCGTCCCCGCCGGGGTGGACGACGACTTCCTCGCCCTCGGCGGCGACAGCCTGGGTGCGGTGCGGCTGGTGGTCCTGGCCCGGCGCGCCGGGCTGGCGCTCGACACCCGGCAGGTGTTCGAGCTGGGCACCCCGCGCAGGCTCGCCGCCGCGGCGGCGGGCGCGGGAGCCCCGGCGATCCCGGTGCGGCCGCTGGTGGCCCTGCACCACCACCAGCTCAACCGGCTGCGGGCGAGGCACCCGGGCCTGACGGAGATCCTGCCGGTGACCCCGGTGCAGCAGGGGTTCCTGTTCCACCGCCTGCAGGAGACCGACAGCTACACCGAGCAGCTGCGGCTGGAGCTGACCGCCCCGGTGGACGCGCGGGCGCTGCGTGCCGCGGCCGCTTCGGCGCTGCGCCGGCACGCCCCGCTCCGGGCCGCGTTCGAAGTCGCCGGCCTCCCGGAACCCGTGCAGATCACCGTGGGCGAGCTCGAGACGCCGTGGCGGGAGACCGACCTGAGCGCGCTGGACCCGGCCGAAGCGCGGGCCCGGGCGGACGTCCTGGCCGCCCACAGCAAGGCCGCCCCGTTCGACGTGGGCACTCCCCCGCTCCTGCGCCTGCACCTCGTCCACCTCCCGGGTGGGGCCGCCCACCTCCTGCTCGACTACCACCACCTCCTGCTCGACGGCTGGTCGGTCACCCTCCTGGTGCGCGAGCTGCTGGCGCCCGAAGCCGCCGGGGCACCGGCACCGCCCCTGCGTGACTGGTTCCGCGTCCTCCGCACCAGGGACCGGGAGGCGGCGGCCGCGGCGTGGCGGTCCGCGCTGGACGGCATCACCGAACCGGCCATGCTGACCGAACCGGTGGCCGGGTCGTCCGCCTCGGCCCACCACGTCGTCGACCTGCCCGCCCCGGTGACGGCCCGCCTGGTGGAGCTGGCGAGGACCGACCGGCTGACGCTGAACACGATCATGGTGGCGTTGTGGGGGGTCGTCCTGGCCGCCGAGTCCGGCCGGCGGCCCGCGGTGTTCGGGACGACGGTGTCCGGGCGGCTGGCCGAAGTGCCCGAGGTGGAGAACCTGGTCGCGATGCTGGTCAACACGGTGCCCGTGGTGGTGGACGTGGATCCCGGCGAACCGGTGCGGGCCTTGCTGCGGCGGGTGCGGGCCGAGCAGCTCGCCCTGGCCCCGCACCAGCACCTCGGCCTCGGCACGATCCGGCGCCTGGCGTCCTGGGACGCGGAGTTCGACACCCTGCTGGTGTTCGAGAACCCCGACCTGCTGCTCGACGACCCGAAGATCGCCGACGTGCGGCACAGCGACGACACGCACTACGCGCTGAGCCTGCTGGTCACCCCGGGGGAAACGCTGCGGATCGCCTTCACCTACCGGCCCCACCTCATCCCGGAGAGCCGGGTCCGCCGTCTCGCGGACACGCTGACCGCGCACCTGACCGCGGTCGCCGGGGGTGAGGAGAAGCCGGTAGGCCCCTGAGGCGTCATCCCGCCAACGTCGACCTGGCCGTGATCTCCCCGAACGACCGCAGGTCCGCCACCCCGAGCCGCTCCGCCAGCGCCGCCGTCACCGGGCCCAGTGCCCCGTCGTGCGGCACCGCCGAGTCCACTCCGGCCGCCCCGAGGATCCACACTCCGCCGCACTGCGGCCGGTACTCGACCACGCACTCCACGACCGAGTCCCCGGCCGGCACCGGCAGCGTCGTGGACGACACCCGGCCCTCCGGCCCGAGCTCGGTCCCCGGCACCTCGATCCACAGGGACGCCGACGGGGTGTCGCGGACGACCTCCCGGTAAGCCGCCTCCACGTCCTGCCACCGCGCCCCGGCGGCCTCCGGGCGGTGGTCCTGGACGGCCCGGTTGAGCAGCCGGGTCGGGAACTCCGGCCAGCCGGGCCGGACGCCGATGCCCGAGACGTGCCGCGGGTTGAGCTCGGTGGCCACGAACCCGTCCTCGCCGGACAGGCCGTCGACGCTGAACACGCCGGTGTACCCCAGTGACGCCGACAGCTCCTCCCCGACGCGGCGGGCGTAGCCGCGCAACGTCTCCGTCCGGGCGGTCGCCGGTCGCCAGGCCGTCGAGCAGCCGCCGTACACCAGCTGCCCGGTGCTCGGCCGGTGGAGGGTGATGACCTCGATCGGGTCGAAGACGGCCACGCCGTCGTCGAAGACCATGCCCATCAGGCTGCACGGGACGCCGGGGACGAACGTGGCGAGGCGGACCCGCTTCGTGCGGACGCGCAGCGCTTCGACCGCCCGGTCCAGCTCGGCGCGCGAGCGGACCCAGCGCAACCCCTGGGAGCTGCCCAGGACGTCCAGGCTGGTGTCGATGGCGATCATCACGCCGTGGCCGCGGTCCAGGGACACGGCGGTGGCGGCCAGGCCGGGGTCGTCGACCTCGACGATCGCGTGCGGCGGCGCGGGGATGCCGACCCGCCGCCACAGCTCGTCGATGCGGGTCTTGTCCTCCCACCCCGCCCACTCCGGCCGCCAATGCCCGTAGGCCGGACGACCGCCCAGCTCGGCGAACTCGCCGTAGGTGGTGCCGAGCACCTCCCACTCCCGTCCGGGGTCGAGGCCGTCGAGCCAGTCGACGATCTCGGGCGGCTTGCTCGCGAGCCAGGCCTCGTACTGCCGGTGCGTCATCGTCAGGCCGTGCTCGGCGCAGCTCCACACGTGCTCGGCGGGCGGGTCGTCCGCCCGCGGCACGGTGTTGATGACGACGGCCTTCAGGCGGGCGCCGGAGAGTCGCAGCTCTTCGGCGAGCGCCTTCATCCCGCCGTTGAAGTGGTTGACGGCCATGACGACGTCGCGGCCGTTCCAGCGGGCGCGCATGTCGTCGATGACCCGGGTGAGGCGTTCCTTCGGCGTGCCGGTCACGACGCGTCCATCCGCTGCCGCAGGCTCAGCGGCCGCATGTCGGTCCACACCCGGTCGATGTGGGCGAGGCACTCCTCCTTGGTGCCGGAGGTGCCCTCGGCCCGCCACCCGGCCGGCACGTCGGCGTCCGCCCGCCAGATCGAGTACTGCAGCTCGTCGTTGAGCACGACCACGAAGGTCTGCTCACCGGTCTCCGTCGCGGCTGCCTCAGCTGCCATCGGTCCTCCTCGGTGTGGTCCGGTCGTCCGCGAGCAGCGCGGCGACCTCGTCGTCGGTCAGGTCGGCCAGTTCTTCCAGTGCCCGGCGGAGTTCGTCCGGGTCGGCCTGCTCGAGCTGGGCGGCGCGCACCGCCGCGGCCAGGTCGGCGACGGTGGACCCGCCGCCGAGCAGGTCGCCGGCGGACAGCTCGACCCCGAACTCGCGGCGCACCCGGGCCACGATCCGGGTCGCGAGCAGCGAGTGGCCGCCCAGTTCGAAGAACCCGCTGGTCACCGACACGCTCGGCAGGTCGAGCACCTCGGCCCAGATGCCGGCGAGCACCTGCTCCACGGGATCCCGCGGCGCGGTGCCGTCGGTCTGGACGACGGCCGGCTCGGGCAGGGCGGACCGGTCGAGCTTGCCGGTGCGCCCGGTCGGCAGCGCGGGCAGCCGGACGAACGCGGACGGCACCGCCGCGGGCGGCAGCAGCTCGCCGAGGAACGACCGCAGGGCCGCGTCGGGCGCCTCGGCGCCGACCAGGTAGGCCACCAGCCGCGGTTGCCCGTCCGGACCGGGCCGCGCGTCGACCGCGGCGGCGGTGACGCCGGGGTACCTGGCCAGCGCGGCCTCCACCTCGGAGGGTTCGATCCGGACACCGCGGATCTTGACCTGCTGGTCGAGCCGGCCGAGGAACTCCAGTGCGCCGCCGGTGGTCCAGCGGGCCCGGTCCCCGGTGCGGTAGAGCCGGCCGCCGGGTTCGAACGGGTCGGGGACGAACCGCTCGGCGGTGAGCGCCGCGCGGCCGAGGTAGCCGCGGGCCACCTGCACGCCGCCGATGAAGAGCTCACCCGGCACCCCGACCGGTACCGGGGCGCCGCGCGGGTCGAGCACGTACAACCGGGCGCCGGTGATCGGGTGGCCGATCGGCAGCCGGGGCAGCGTCTCGTGGCCGGGGGTGATCTCGACGGCGGTGACGTCGATGGCCGCTTCCGTCGGCCCGTACAGGTTGTGCACCGCCACGTCCGGCAGCAGCGCACGCAGCCGGGTGACGGTCGACGGCGGCAGCTCCTCCCCGCTGCACACGACCCGGCGCAGGGTGCCCGCGCACCCGGCGACCGAAGGCTCCTCGACGAACGCCCGCAGCATCGACGGCACGAAGTGGCAGGTGCTCACGCCGCTGTCGCGGATCAGGGCGGCCAGGTAGGCGGCGTCGCGGTGGCCGTCGGGACGGGCGAGCACGACGGTCGCGCCCGCCGACAGCGGCCAGAACAGCTCCCAGCCGGCCACGTCGAACCCGATGGGTGTCTTGTGCAGGACCCGTTCCCCGGCGGTGAGTCCGTACTCGGCCTGCATCCAGCGGATCCGGTTGACCAGCCCGGCGTGCTCGTTCATCACGGCTTTGGGCGTGCCGGTCGTACCGGACGTGTGGATCGCGTACACCAGGTTGCCCGGCGTGGCCGCCGGCTCCGGCCGGTGCGCCGGGTACGCGGCCGCGTCGCCGGCGCCGACCGTGGCCTGGCCGGGGAAGCGCGAGGCGAGCCCGGGATCGGTCAGCACCACGACGGGCCGGACGTCACGCAGCTGCGCGGTCAGCCGCGCGTCCGGGTTGGCGGGGTCGAGCGGCACGTAGCAGCCACCCGCCTTGAGCACCGCGAGCAGCGCGACGACCAGGTCGGCCGAGCGCGGCAGGCACACGGCGACCGCCTGCTCCGGGCCGACGCCGCGCTCTCGCAGCAGCCACGCGAGGCGGTTGGCCTCGACGTCCAGCTCCCCGTAGCCGAGCGTCCGGTCGCCCACGACGGCCGGCGCGTGCGGATCGACGTCGGCCTGCCGTTCGAACAGCTCGTGCAGCAGCCCCGGTGGTGCGGGCTCGGCCGGGGCGCCGCTGAGGTGGCCGGTGATGCGGGCGCGCTCGCTCTCGTCGAGCAGCGGGACGTCGCCGACCGGGACGCCGTCCAGGTCGGCGACGGTGCGCAGCACCTGGGTGAACGCGTCGGCGAAGCGGCGGGCGGTACTTCCGGAGAGCAGGTCGGCGGCGTGGGTGAGGTGCCCGGCAAGACTGCCGTCGGCCTGCTGGGTGAGGTGGACGGAGAGCTCGAACTGGGCACCGGGGGCGGGCAGTTCGAACGCCTCCGCCCGCACGTCCCCGGCCTGCCACGGCTCCAGCGGCACGTTCTGCAGCGCCAGGACCGCCCGCACGAGCGGGGCGCGCCCGTCGGACCGGTCGGGGTCGAGCAGCCGGACGATCTCGTCGAGCGGCACCGCCTGGTGCCGCTGCGCGGCGAGGCAGCGGGCCCGCACCCGGTCGAGCAGGTTTCCGAACGCCGGGGCACCGGCGGTGTCGAGCCGCAGCGGCAGGACGTTGACGAACAGCCCGACCTGGTCGGCATCGGTGTGGTCCCGGTTGGCGGCCGCCGCGCCGAGCACGAAGTCGTCCTGCCCCGACCACCGCGCCGCGACGACGCCCAGAGCGGTCAGCAGCACCATGAACGGCGTCGCCTGCCGCGCGGCGCCGTACGCGGCCAGGCGCGCGGTGGCCGCGGCATCCAGGCCCAGCTCGACCGTGCCCCCGCGCCAGGTCGGCCGGGCCGGGGCGTCGAGCGGCAGCTCGAGCGGGCGGGCGCCGTCCAGAGCGGCGCGCCAGAACTCGGCGTCGGCGCCGTCCCACGGCCGGGGCGCGGCCGGCCGGACGGGGGGCAGTGCCGTTCTCGTCGAGGGAGTGCCGCGGTAGGCGTCGCCGAGCTCGCGCAGGAGGACGCCGAGAGACCACCCGTCGACGACGATGTGGTGCGCGGCGATGCCCAGGTACCAGTCGTCGCGACGGCGGACGAGCACCGCCCGCACGAGGGGCCCCGCGGCCAGGTCGAACGGGGTGGTGGCGAGATCGTGCAGCGCGCGTTCGGCTTCGCCGGGATCGGCGTCGGTGAGCCGGCGCAGCGGCAGCGGGCCCGCCGGGTGCACGGTCGTGCCGAGAGCGCCGTCCGCGTCGGGCGCGAAGGTGGTGCGCAGCGAGGGGTGGCGGGCGAGGAGGCCGTCGAGGCACCGGGCGAGCCGGTCGGGGTCGAGGGGTCCGGTCAGCCGGACTCCGCCGTGGACGTGGTACGCGGCACCCGCGCCCATCGAGTCCAGCAGCCACATGGCTTCCTGCGCCCGCGACGGCACGGCACTGTCCACTGTGGCCGGACGGACCGCGGGCGCCTCGGCGAGCAGGGCGCGCAGCCCGGTGAGGGTGAGACCGTCGAGCAGGCGCGGTACGGGGATCTCGGCACCGAAGGCCCCGGCGACGGCTTCGGCGATCCGGACCGCGCGCAGGGAGTCCAGGCCGAGGCCGATCAGGGGCTCGTCCGCGGGGACGGTGTCGAGGTCGAGCACGGTGGCGACGACCGCGGCCGGCCCATCGTCCGGTTCGGTGGCCGCGGCCCGGCGGGCGCCGGTGGCCGGGGCCGGCCGGTCCTCCGTCTCCGCGACCGGGGCCCGCCGGGCGCCCGCGACCGGGGTCAGCGTGCCCTCGAGCCAATTCGCCTTGGTCGCGTTGCGCCGGACCTTGCCGCTGGTCGTGCGGGCGATCGCCCCTTGGCGCACCAGCGCGACTTCCCTCGGCGTCACTCCGTGCTCGGTGGCGATCGCCGCCCGGACCGCCGCCCGCACCGCGTCCGCCGTCTCCGCGGTCGTGGCCGCCGCCACCTCGTGCACCAGCACCAGGTACTCGTCGTCGCCGTCGTCCACCGAGAACGCCACCGACCGGCCGGGCCGCAACGCGGGGTGCGCCCGCTCGGCCGTCTGCTCGATGTCCTCCGGGTAGTGGTTGCGGCCGCGCAGCACCATTAAATCCGTGACGCGGCCCGTCACGTACAACTGCCCGGCCAGGGAGAATCCGAGGTCCCCCGTGCGCAGGAACCGCCGCCCCGGGTGGCCGGGCAGCTCGGCGCCGAACCGCGCGGCCGTCTCGGACGGCCGCCCGTGGTAGCCGTCGGTGACGCTCGGCCCGCTGACGCAGATCTCCCCGACACCACCGGGTCCGGCGTCGACGACGACCAGGTCCTCGCCGGTCGCGGAGCCGCAGCCCGTCAGCGCCACCGCCGGGTGCCCGGCCGGCGGGTCGAGCAGCACGGTGCCCTCGGCCAGTTCCGCCCGGCCCACCTCGACGACGGCCGGGCCGCCCGGCCGGGAGCCGCCGGTCACCAGCAGCGTCGCCTCGGCGAGCCCGTAGCAGGGGTGGAACGCCGATCGCCGGAAGCCGGCCCCGGCGAAGGCGCGGGTGAACGCGTCGAGCGTGGCACGGCGGACCGGCTCCGCCCCCACCATCGCGTGCCGCAGTGACGACAGGTCCAGTTCCCCGCGCTCGGCCTCGGAGATCCGGCGGACACATTCGCGGTAGCCGAAGTCGGGCGCGGCGGTGAACGTCGCGCGGCTCCGGCTGATCTCGGCCAGCCAGCGCACCGGCGCGCGCAGGAACGCGGCCGGTGAGAGCAGGGTGCACGGGAAGCCGCCGTGCACCGGCTGCAGGATGCCGCCGATGAGGCCCATGTCGTGGTACGGCGGCAGCCAGCTGACCGCGCGGCTGCCGGCGCCGGCACCGAGCACCCGGCCGATCTCGGTCAGGTTGGCCATCAGGTTCGCGTGCCGCACCCGCACGCCCTTCGGCGTGCCCGTGGATCCGGAGGTGTACTGCAGGAAAGCCAGGTCGTCCCGGCCGGGACCCGAGCCGTCGAAGTCCGCGTCCTCGCCGGTGCCGGCCACCGGCAGCCAGTCCGGTCCCTCCATTGTGGACATCAATGGCGCCAGCGCGTCGCGCGTGGCCGCCGTCGACAGCAGTGCGCGGGCCCCGGCGTCGGCGGCCACGTCGAGCATCCGCGCCGCCCCGCGCACGCCGGTCGGCAGGTACACCGGAACCGCCACGGCGCGGGCGTAAAGGCAACCGAAGAACGCGGCCACGTAATCGATCCCGGGCGGGAAGAGCAGCACCACGCGCTCGCCGGCCAGCCCGCGGTCCCGCAGCGCGGCGGCCACGCCGCGGGCCCGCCGGTCGAGGTCGCGGTAGCCGACGACCAGCCGGTCGCCCTCACCCGGGAACTCGAACGCCGTCCGGGCCGGGGTGTCCTCGGCCCGGTGCCGCAGGAGGTCGACCAGGGTCGGTCGGTTCATCCGCGCACCTTCGCGATCACCGGCATGTGCTTGATGCCCGCGACGAAGTTCGACGACAGGTGCTCGACCTCCCCCGCGTGGTCGAGGTCGGCGAAGGTGCTGACGATCTCGTCGAACAGCGCGCGCAGCGTCACCCGGGCGACGGTGTGGCCGACGCAGTAGTGCCCGCCGACCCCGAAGGCGATGTGCCGGTTGGGTTTGCGCCGCGGGTTGAAGGTGAACGGGTCCTCGAACGCGGTCTCGTCCCGGTTGGCCGAGCCGAGCCACACCACCACCGCGTCGCCGGAGCGCACCTGGCGGCCGCCGAGGTCGACGTCGCGCACCGCGTGCCGCATGAAGTGGTTGGCCGGCGAGGCCCAGCGCAGCGCCTCCTCCACGGTGGTCAGGATGGTGCCGGTGTTCGCGCTCTCCAGCACCTCGTGGAGCAGGGGGGTGCCGATGACGGCGTCCAGCGCGGCCGTCGGCACGTACGGGGTGGTGACGTTCGCGCCGAGCAGCAGGCTGTAGCAGTTGGCCAGCACCTCGCCGAGGCCCATCGTGCGGCCCTCGACGTCGATGGTCAGCAGCAGGCTGATCAGGTCGTCGCCGCCCGGGTTCTTCTGCCGCGCCCGCACGATTTCGGCGAAGTAGGCGAACAGTTCCCGGTGCGCGCGCTGCAGCGCGGTCTGGGTGTCGGCGCCTTCGTTGAACTCCAGGTCGTCCGGCGCGATCGACATGAGGGTCAGCTGGGTCAGCCTCGGCCAGTCCTCCTCCGGCAGGCCCATGAGCATCCCGGTGACCGCCATCGGCAGCCGGGTGACGGCCTGGGCGAGGTCGAAGGGCTCGCCGGACTTGGCCGGCTCGAGCAGCCGGCGCACCTGGGCGCGGATCTGGTCGCCGGAGCGCTCCACCGACTTGATCGTCAGCGCCCGCTGCAGCGGCTCGCGCATCCGGGTGTGCTTGGGCGGGTCGGTGGCGGCCATCTGCTGCCCGCCCGCGGGGTCGTCCTTGCCCAGCAGGTTGAGCAGGGTGCCGCGCTGTGAGGTGAAGGTCTCGTGGTCCCGCAGCACCCAGGAGCCGTGCTCGTAGGTGGTCACCGACCAGAACCCGAGGTCGCTGCCGACGGGGTGCCAGCGCACCGGCTCGCGCCGGCGCATCTCGGCCCAGATCGGGTGCGGGTCGCCCTCGGAGTACGTCCGAGGGTCCACGAGGTCGACGGCGTCGAGGTCGATGGTGTTGTCCCCGATCGCGTCGATCGAAGTCGGAATCCGCATGTCGCGCTCTCTCCGTTCGTCGACAGCACGCAGTCGCGGCCGCCGGGGACCATCGAACCGCGCTCTCCCTGATCGGGATGAGTCCGGAGAACCCCGGACGCGCGGCGCCGGTGTAGGGGACCTGGGCCGGGTCACGACCCGGGAGGTGCCTGCCAGGGTGCGGTGCGACCACCCCTGATCCCGACCCCCGAAGCCGGGACCGGCCGAGTCGCGCCGGGTGGTCCACCGCGGTTCACCCGGCCGCCGGGGGGTACCAGCGGGTCGTCGCCGCCGCGAGCAGCGACCCCGCGTCGTCGTAAAGCGCCGAGCCGGCCGCGAGACCCCCGTCACCCAGGCTGTCCAGCCTGGCCACCACCACGCAGGGCTCCCCGGCGAGCGGCCGCCGGATCAGCTCGGCCCGCATCCAGCCGAGCACCTTCGGCGCGGCGACGAGATCCGCCGTCCAGCCCGACGGGCAGTCCAGCACCGCCCAGACGAACTCCGCGCGCACCCGGCCGTCCGCGGCGAGCAGCCCCGCGTCCGGGACCCACGGGCAGGCGACCGTGCCCGCCCGGTCCGGCACCGGGCCGGGCGCCAGCAGCAGGCCGTCGCCGGGGGCCCGGCCCGGCCCGCAGGCGAAGCAGTGCGGGTACGGGTGTCCCGCGCGGCCGCGGTAGTGCGAGACGGCCGCGCGAGCCGCCTCGGCCGGCACCGGAGCCGGCGGCACGACCTGATGACGGGTGGGCGCGGCGGTGGCGACGAGCGCGTCGCCGTCCCACAGGTGCGCCCGCCTGCCACCGATCTCGGCGCGCAGCGGCACCCCGAGCCGGGGCGGGGCGTGCAGGGTCACCGCCACCGGCTCCGGGCACAAGCCGGCGAACAGCCCGCACGCGTAGCCGCCGTTGGCGCTGTCGTCCGGGCCGTTGAAGCGGGCGTCGATGGTGAGCGGCACGCCGTCCACTGTGCCCCGGCGGGGCGGGCGCGGCGAAGTCCGACATTCCCCGCACACGCCCGGGACCGGGCCGGCGATCCGGGGTTCTCCGGACTGTGGCCGCCGCGAACGGACCGGTGGAATTGGGGACGTCCGGGGGGTCGCGAGACCGCCGAGCAACCGTCCTACAGAGAGATGTGACGAGCCGATGCGGACTGACACCAGAATCGTCAACTCCTGGAACGAGTGGGACACTCTCCAGGAGGTCGTCGTGGGCACCGCGGAGAACGCCTGCTTCGAACCGACCGAGCCGGGGCACCGGCCCCAGGAGCGCGGGCTGCCCGAGCCGCGGCCCTTCCCCACCGGCCCGAAGCCCCGGGAGCTGAACGAGAAGGCCGAAGAGGAGCTCGGCGGCCTCGTGTCACTGCTCGAGTCGCAGGGTGTCACGGTTCGACGGCCGTCGCCGCGGGACTACTCGGTGCCGCTGAAGACGCCCACGTTCGAGGTGGAGAACCAGTACTGCGCGGTCTGCCCCCGGGACGTGATGATCACCCTGGGCAACGAGATCCTCGAGGCGACGATGTCGCGCCGGTCGCGGTACTTCGAGTACGAGGCCTACCGGAGCCTGGTCTACAAGTACTGGGACGAGGACCCGCTGATGACCTGGTCGGTGGCGCCGAAGCCGTCCATGGCCGACGACATGTACCGCCAGGACTTCTGGACGTGGCCGCTGTCGAAGCGGCACGAGGAGATGCACAACTTCGAGTTCTGCGTGACGCAGGACGAGGTCGTCTTCGACGCCGCGGACATGGCGCGGATGGGCAAGGACGTGTTCGTCCAGGAGTCGATGACCACCAACCGCGCGGGCATCCGGTGGATCACCCGGCACCTGGAGCCGAAGGGCTTCCGCGTGCACCCGGTGCACTTCCCGCTCGACTACTTCCCCTCGCACATCGACGCCACGTTCATCCCGCTGCGCGCGGGCCTGGTGCTCACCAACCCCGAGCGGCCGATCAACAGCGGCGAGGAGAAGCTGTTCCTGGCCAACGACTGGGAGTTCGTGACCGCGCCCCAGCCGCTCACCAGCAACGACGAAATGCCCCGCTACTGCCAGTCGTCCAAGTGGGTTTCGATCAACGTGCTGAGCATCTCCCCGTCGAAGATCATCGTCGAGGAGCAGGAGAAGCCGTTGCAGGACCTGCTGTGCAGCTTGGGCTTCGAGGTGTTCCCGCTGCCGTTCCGGCACGTGTACGAATACGGCGGGTCCCTGCACTGCGCCACGTGGGACGTCCGCCGCGATGGTGATTGCGAGGACTACTTCCCCAACCAGAACGTGTGAAGCCGGGTGGACTTCCGGTGCCCGGCTCGCCCGCCGGTCACGGAAGTCCCCCGCCTCAGTCCGTTCCGGCGATCACCTTCGCCACGCTCGCCGGCCGCGACGCGGCGAAGTAGTGGCCGCCGTCCGGCAATTCCACCACCCGCACGTCACCGGCCAGCCGGCCCCAGTCCCACGGATCACCCGGCACGTCGTCCGGGACGTCGTCGGCCGCGAGCACCACGGTCACCGGCACGTCGAGCCGGTCGCCCGCGTCGAGGGCCTCCGCGAGATACCTGCAGGCGGCCGCCACGTCGTGCCGGTACGCGTCGGTGAGCGGCCTCAGGTGCGCGCCGCCGACCTCGGCCAGCTCCGGCCGGCCGCTTTCGACCAGCGCGGTCACCACCTCCTCGTCCGCCAGCGCGGCCACCTCGGCGGCCTGGACCCGGCGGGCACCGCTGTCACCGGGGAGCTGGGCGCCGAGGTGAACGCGGCGCACGTCGTGACCGCGCTCGCGCAGCAATCGCGCGGTGGCCATCGCGGCGGCCACGCCCATCGAATGCCCCCACAGCGTCACCGGTCCCGCGTCGAGCGCGGCGAGCTCGTCGGCGACCAGCTCGGCCAGCTCCGGTACCGCGACCGGGGCCGATTTGCCGTCCCGGCCGGGCGGTTCCACGCCGTACACGGCCCAGCCCTCGGCGGCGAGCTCGCCGGCCAGCGGCACGTAGGTCACTGCATTGCCGCCCGCGTAAGGAAAACACACCAGGGTCCGGCCCGCCCGCGGCGTCAGCCGGTGCAGCACCGGACGGGTCCCGGTCGCGCCGGTGCCGAGAACTCCGGCGAGGTCGGCGAGCACCGGGTGGGCGGTGACGTCGCCGAGCGAGACCGCCCGGTCGAGCTCGATCACCAGCTGCAGCGCCGAAAGCGACGAGCCACCGGAGGCGAAGAAGTCGTCGGTGCGCCCGACGCGGTCGGGTGCGACGCCGAGCACCGTGGCCCACGCGGCGGCGAGCCTGCGCTCGGCGCCGGGGCGGGGCCGCTCGTCCTCCGTCATCGCCCGGTTCAGGCCACCGGTGATGCGCGCCAGCTCCTTGCGGTCGACCTTCCCGTTGCCGGTCAGCGGAAGCACGTCGAGCCAGTACCAGTCCCGCGGCACCATGTAGTCGGGCAGCACGCGCGCCAGCGCCTCCACCAGCGGTCCCGGCGCCAGCGACGGCGAGGCCGAGTAACAGGCCACCAGCCGGGCGGACTCGGCGGCCCCGGCCACGATCACCGTCGCCTCCCGCACCCCCGGCAGGCGCAGCAGCCGGTCTTCGATCTCCCCGATCTCGACGCGGAACCCGCGGATCTTGACCTGGGTGTCCCGCCGCCCGGAGAACTCCAGCCGCCCGTCGGGTGTCCACCGGCCGAAGTCGCCGGAGCGGTAGAGCCGCTGGCCGGGGAAGAGCGGGCTCGCGGTGAAGGCCAGTGCGGTGCGGATCGGGTCGTTGACGTACCCCCGGGCCAGGCACCGGCCGGAGAACACGATCTCGCCGGTCGCGCCGAGCGGGACGGGCATCAGGTTGCCGTCGACGACGTGCACGCCGACCCCCGCGATGGCCCGCCCCAACGGCACGCGGGACCCGTCCGGTGCCCGGTCCAGCACCTCGTGGTTCGTGTCGTCGCAGGTCTCGGTGAGCCCGTAGGCGTTGACCAGCAGCACTTCGGGGAGCACGGCGAACCAGCGGCGGACGAGCGCGGCCTTGAGCGCCTCGCCGGTCGCGGACACGCACCGCAGCGCGGGCAGGGCGCGCGGGCGGCGCTCGAGGTGTCCCAGCAGTACCTCCACGTAGGACGGAACCAGCTGGGCGACCTCGACCCGGCTGCGGTCCAGCTCGGCGACGAACTGCTCGACGTCGAGCAGCGCCTGCTGCGACACGATGACGACGGTGCCGCCGGCGATCAGCGGGGCGAGCAGCTGCCACAGGGAGATGTCGAAGCACTGCGGCGCGGTCTGCGCCACCACCGTGCCCGCCCGCACGCCCATGTCGTCGATCTTGGCGAGCATGTGGTTGAGCATCCCTTCGTGCTCGCACATGACGCCCTTGGGCTCGCCGGTGGAACCGGAGGTGAAGTAGATGTAGGCGAGCTGCCCGGCCACCACCGGCGTCCCGGGGGCGGCCGACGGGTGGCCGCCGCGCAGGATCTCGTCCACCCCGCGGGCGCGGATCCCCGGCACGAGCCCGGCGAGCCGGTCGGTCACGGCCGCGCCCACGTCGTCGGTGAGGGCGCGCCCGCACGCCGACCGGGTGAGCATGGCGGCGATCCGCTCGATCGGGAAGTGCGGTTCCACCGGGAGGTAGCAGCCGCCGGCCTTGAGCACGCCCAGCACCGCCACCAGCCACGGGATGGCGCGTTCGCTGACGACGGCGACGACGTCCTCCGCGGTGAGACCGTCGGCCAGCAGGGCGTGCGCGACCTGGTTGGCGCGCTCGTCGAGCTGGCGGTAGGTGAGCTGGTCGAGCCCGGCGACGACGGCGACGTCGTCGGGCCGGGCCGCCGCGGTGTCCGCGATGAGCTGGTGCACCCGGCGATCGGGCAGCTCGCGAGGCGCACCGCTGAGCGCGGTGAGCTGGTGCCGCAGCTCGGCGGCGCCCAGCAGGCACCGATCCGCGTGTCCGGCGTCCGGATCGGCCGCGGCCAGGCGCAGGGCGGTCCGGTGGTAGTCGGCGATCCGGGCGGCGTAGGCGTCGTCGACCCACTCCCGCCGGCACCGCACGACGAGCGAGTTCCCGTCGAGTCCGATGTGGACTATCGCGTCCCCGCCGAGCTCCCCCTCCCCGACGACCGTGTCGCAGCGCGCCGAAACCGCCGGTGCGCCGGCGACGTGGGCGATCAGCTCGCGCCACGTGCGGTGCCCGAGGTCGACCACCCGCGGCCGGCCGTCGTGGACGACGGTCACCACCGGCTCACCGGTCAGCGCGCCCAGAACCACCGCGTGCGCGGCGAACAGCACGGTGTCCTCGACGGCGGCCGGCAGGGGGAACCGGTGCTCGGCGATCCCGGCCTGGCCGGTCGCCCAGCGGGGAATGGCCGGGGACCCCTCGGTCACCCGGTGGCCGGACACTGTGGTCATCGTTGCCTCGTTTCCGATCCGAGGTGGTCGCCGACCTCGGCGGCCGACATGGCCCGGACCCGCAGGACGATCCCCGCCACCTTGTCGACGTCGACCCCCGCGGCGACCCCGCGCTCGCGCAGCAGCGTGGCGAACGCGGCCACCGTGGGCGTCTCGACGAAGAAGTGCAGCGGGAAGTCCATCCGGAAGACCTCGCGCACCTGCGACACGACCTGGGTGGCGAGCAGGGAGTGGCCGCCCAGCACGAAGAAGTCGTCGTGCACGCCGATGTCCTTCGCGTCGAGCACCTGCTCCCAGATGTGGCAGAGCACCTTCTGCAGCGACGTCTCCGGCGGCACGGATTCCACGGCGGTGCGGCCGGGCTCGGGCAGCCGGCTCCGGTCGACCTTGCCGTTGGGCAGCAGCGGCAGCTCGTCGAGGACCACGAACGCGGCCGGGATCATCGGCGCGGGCAGCCGGGTGGCCAGGTGCCGGCGCAGCGCGCCGGCGTCGGGCGGGGTGGCGCCCGCGCGCACCGTGAGGTAGCCGGCCAGCCGGGGGCCGGTCTCGTCGGTGAAGACCCGCACCGCGACGTGTTCGATGTCGGCATGCGTGCGCAGCGCGCTTTCGACCTCGCCCGGCTCGACCCGGTAGCCGCGGATCTTGACCTGGCTGTCGAGCCGGCCGAGGAAGTCCAGCTCGCCATCGGGGCGGCGGCGGACCCGGTCGCCGGTGCGGTACAGCCGGTCGCCGGCGCGGAACGGGTGCGGCACCAGGGTTTCCGCGGTGTGCCCCGGCCGGTTGAGGTAGCCGCGCGTGAGCTGCACACCGCCGAGGAACAGCTCCCCCGGCACGCCGGCCGGCGTGACTTCGCCGTCCGCGTCGAGCACGTACGCCTCGACGCCGGCGAGCGGACGGCCGATCGGGACCGGCGTCCGCACCGGACGGGTCACGGCCGCGGCGGTGGCGTCGAAGGACACCTCGGTGGGACCGTAGTAGTTGGTCAGCACGGCCCCGGGAGCCAGCTCCAGGAACCGCTCCGCGGCCGGCGCGGGCAGTTCCTCGCCGCCGCAGACGACGAGCCGCAGCGAGGCCACGGACTCGGCGAACCGAGGATCGGCCAGCGCGGTCACCAGCATCGACGGCACGAAGTCGCACGCGGTGACCCGGTGTTCGCGCATCAGGGCGAGCAGGTGGCCGGCATCGGTGTGCCGGCCGGGGTCGGCGAAGACGACCCGGCCCCCCGCGCACAGCGGCACGAGCATCTCCCACAGCGACGGGTCGGAGCCGATCGGCGTCTTCTGCAGGACGACGTCGCCGGGGCCGAACCCGTGGCCGGTGACCATCTGCCCCATCCGGTTGGCCAGGCCGTGGTGGGTCAGCAGCGCGCCCTTCGGCGTGCCGGTGGAGCCGGAGGTGTAGAGCAGGCAGGCGGCGTTCGCCGGGTTGACGGGCACGTCCGGCCGGCCCGCCGTCGCCCCGGCGGTCTCGGTGACGAGCACCGTGGCGCGCCCGGTCACGGCGGGGGTGCCCGCGAGGCCGGGTGAAGTCACGACGACGGACGGGTCGGCGTCGCGGAGGATCAGGTCGAGCCGCTCGGCCGGCTGGTCGGGGTCGAGCGGCAGGTAGACCGCCCCCGACTTGAGCACCCCGAGCAAGGCCACCAGCAGGTCGGGGCCGCGGTGCAGGTGGACACCGACGCGGTCCTCCCGGCGGACCCCGTGTTCGGCGAGGGTGGCGGCGAGCCGGTTCGCCCGGTCGTCCAGCTCCCGGTAGGTGAGCGGCCGGCCGCCGGCCACCGCGATCGCGTCGGGCGTGCGGTCGGCCTGGGCCGCCACCAGCGCGTGCATCGTCGTGGGGGCCACGGCGGGCACCGCGGCGCCGCTCGACCCGGTCAGCACCCGGTCCCGCTCGGCGGGCGGGAGAACGGGGATGGCGGCGACGGCGAGGCCGGTGTCCCCGGCCACCGCGGCGAGCACCGCCCGCAGCCCGGACACCATCCGTTCGGCGGTGCCGGCGTCGAACAGGTCGGTGGCGTAGACCAGCCAGCCGGAGTAGCCGCCGTCGCCGTCCGGGGCGAGCTCGAGGCTGAGGTCGAGGTCGGTGCCCACCCGCGGCAGCTCCTCGTTCACCACCTCGAGGCCGCTCAGCCGGGGCGCGCCCAGGGGGACGTTGCGCAGGGCGAACAGCGCCCTGGGCAGATCGGGCCGGCCGCCCTGGCGGGTCACCCCGGCTTCGCGCACGACCTGCTCGAACGGCACATCCTGGTGCGCGAAGCCGGCCAGGCAGGCCGTGCGGACCCGGCCCACCAGCTCGCCGAACGACCGGGCGCCGGCCAGGTCGACGCGGAGCACCAGGGTGTTGACGAAGAACCCGACGAGCCGCTCCAGCTCCGGGCGCGACCGCCCGGCCACGGGGGTGCCCACCACCAGGTCCGGCTGCCCGGACCAGCGGCGCAGCACCACGGTGAACGCGGCGAGCAGCACCATGAACGGGGTGGCCTCCGCCGCCCGGGCCCGCGCGTCCAGCGCGCCCGCCCGGGCGGGCTCGATCCGCACCGGGACCGAGGCGCCGCCGAAGGTGGGCCGGACCGGGCGGGGCCGGTCGCCGGCCAGCTCCAGCGGCGGCGCGCCGTCGAGGGCCTGCCGCCAAAAGTCCAGGTCGCGGGCGACGGCGTCGGCCCGCCGGTCGCGCTGCCAGAGCGTGTAGTCGCCGTACTGGACGGGCAGCTCGGGCAGCTGGGGCGGCCGGGCGACCACGGCCGCGTCGTACAGTTCGGCCAGTTCCTCGACCAGCACGCCGAGCGACCAGCCGTCGATGACGGCGTGGTGCACGCACAGCGCGAGGACCCACTCGTCCGGCCGGTCGGTGACGCGCCACAGCCCGGCCCGCAGCAGTGGCGGCGTGGCCAGGTCGAACGGTTCCCCGGTCAGCCGCCGCACGTGGGCGTCGACCTCGGCGGCGGTGCCCGCGCCCTCGGCGAGCGGTACCGGCACCTCGCCGGCCGCGCGCACCACCTGGCTCGGGACGTGCTCGGCGTCGACCTCGAACCCGGTGCGCAGCGGCTCGTGCCGCGCCACCAGACCGGCCAGCGCCACCCGCAGGGCCGCCGGGTCGGGGGTCCCCCGCAGCCGCAGGCGGATCGGCAGCAGGTAGGTCACCGAACCCGGGTCGAGCTGGTGCAGGTAGTAGAGCCGTTCCTGGCCCGCGGAGCAGGGGAGCCGGTCGGTGCCGGGTGGCCGGCGGGGGATCTCCTCGGCCCGCGCCCGCTCGGCCTGACGGGTGCCGAGCCGGCTGAGCAGCAGGGCCCGGCGCTCCTCGGACAGCTCGCTGACGGCCTGGTTCAGCCGGTCGGCGTCGTGGGTCATCCCCGTCTCCCTCAGGCCAGCTCGTCGCACGCGTCACCCGGACAGCCCGGTGCGCCCCCGAGGCTTCCCGTCACCGGCGGCCCGGGAAAGTCGGGGATCCCTCCGCCGTCGCGCCGGTGTCGCGCCCGCACATCAGGGAGTTCCCTGACTGGCAGCCACCCGGCCGTCCCGACACGCTCAGGTCGCGGGCGGCACCACCCCGCGACGTCTGGAGGAACGGCGATCATGCTCGAAGGAGTCAGCGTCGGGAGGCCGGCGGCCCGCACCCCACGGCCCCAGGAGGTGCTCGCCGCGCTGGTGGCGGTCACCGCCCGGCGCGCGCACAGCGACAAGGTCGCCGTGACCGGGGACGTCACCGTCGAGGTGGACCTGTCCGCCGACCCCACGTTCGCCGCCCTCGGCGCCGAGGTGCCCGCGCCGGCCGGCCCGGAGTACACGGTGACCGTCGGCGACATCCGGTTGGTCGTCACCGAGGGCGCGGCCGAGCTGCGCGGCGACGAGCCGGCTCAGCTGGCCGGGCAGGTCGACCGGGCGCTCGCCGACGGAACCCGGGACCCCTCACTCCGGGTGTCGGAGCTGAACCTCGCTTCGGACGCCGACCGGGCCCTGGTCGCCACGTTCGAGGGCGGCGATCCGCCGGCTCCCGCAAGGCTCGTGCACGACCTGGTCGAGGAGCGCGCCCGGCGGACCCCGGACGCCCCGGCCCTCACCGCGGCCGGCACGACCCTGCCCTACCGGTGGCTGGCGGAGCACGCCGGAGCGCTGGCCGCCCGGCTGGTCCGGGCGGGCGTTCGTCCCGGCGAGGTGGTCGGCGTGCTCGGCGACCGGTCCGCCGGGCTGATCGCCGGGCTGCTCGCCGTGCTCGAGGCGGGTGGCGCCTACCTGGCCCTGTCCCCCGACTGGCCGGACGCCCGCCTCACCGGACTGCTCGACGACGCCGGGGTCCGCATCGTGCTCGCCGACGCGCAGCTGGCCGGCCGGGTACCGGCCGACCGGACGGCGGTCCTGTTCAACGCGGTCCCCCTCGACGCGGCAGCGCCCGCCGCCGAGCCGCTGGCCGACCGGGCACCCACCGACCACGCCACCGAGCCGCAGCCCGGCGACCGCACCGCAGGCGACCACACCCCCGCCCCACTCGACGCGGCGCCACCGGCCACCGCGGGGCCGCTGCCCCGCGATCTCTCCCCGGGCACCCTCGCCTACGTCAGCTACACCTCCGGTTCCACCGGCACCCCCAAGGGCGTGTGCGTGCCGCACCGGGCGGTGTCGCGGCTCGTGCACGAACCGGACTGGCTGGATGCCCGCCCCGGCGATGTGTTCCTGCAGGCCGCCCCGATCGCCTTCGATGCCTCCACGCTGGAAATCTGGGCGCCGCTTTCCGCCGGGGCGCGACTCGTGCTGCTGCCGCCGGGCCGGGTCGATCCCGCCGAGCTGGGTGCGGTCGTGGCGGCCGAGCGGGTCACCGTGCTCTGGCTGACCGCGGGGCTCTTCCACCAGCTGGTCGACCACCACCTCGACCGCCTCACCGGGGTGCGCCACCTGATCGCGGGCGGCGACGTCATCTCCCCCGACGCCGTGCGGCGGCTGCTGGCCGCGCACCCGGACCTGGTCTTCACCAACGGCTACGGCCCGACCGAGAACACGACCTTCACCACCTGCGCCACGTTCGGTGGCCCGGCCGGCCGCCCCGGCGGTACCGGCCCGCTGCCGATCGGCCGGCCGATCCGGGGCACCCGGGTCCGGGTGCTCGACCGGCTCGGCAGACCGGTGCCGCCGGGGGTGGTGGGCGACCTGTACGCCCTCGGCGACGGGCTGGCCCAGGGCTACCTCGGCCGGCCGGCGGCCACCGCGGCCGTGTTCACCCCGGCCGCGGGCGGCGAGCGCCAGTACCGCACCGGGGACCTGGCCCGCTGGCGCGCGGACGGCTCGCTGGACTTCCTCGGCCGGGCCGACGACCAGGTCAAGATCAACGGGTACCGGGTGGAGCCGGCCGAGGTCGCCGCCGCGCTCGGCGCGCACCCCGCCGTCACGGCCGCCGTGGCGCTGCCGGAGCCCGGTGCCGGCGGGAGCACCCGGCTCGCCGCCTACGTCGTGCTCGCCGACGGCGACCGCCCCACGGTGCCCGCGCTTCGCGACTGGCTGCGCGAACGGCTGCCGGAGTTCCTGGTACCGGCCAGGATCGTCGCCCTCGACGCCTTCCCGTTGACCCCCAACGGGAAGCTCGACCGGGACGCGCTGCCCGGCTCGGCCGCCGAGGAGGCCGTGCCCGAGGAGAACGGGACCCCGGAGAACGCGCTCGAGCGGTTCCTCTGCGACCTGTGGGCGAAAGTCCTGATGGTGGACAGCGTCGGCGTCGACGACGACTTCTTCGAGCTGGGCGGCCATTCGCTGGTCGCGGCCGACCTGCTCGGGCAGCTGCAGCAGGACTTCGGCGTGGAGCTGCCCGCGCGCACGTTCTACCTCAGCCCGACGATCGCCGAGCTGTCGGAGCTCAAGGAGCTGCGCCCGCTGCGTGAGCGCTTCGAAGCTCCCCTGCACTGAGGCACTACCAACCTTGGTAGTCCACAGTGGACAAATCGACGCCTTTTACGCCAAACGGATGTCAACTGTGGTACAAGTTGATGACGGTCGTGGATCATCGAGACGCATCGATCGGGAGGACACCGACATCCTGGGGGATCAAGGTATGCCATCGATTCAGGGGTACAACGACGTGCCCATCTCCGCCTCACCCGAACCCGGGCCGCAAGTACCCCGGCCGCGTGGCGTCGCCCCTTGGCGGCTCGACGCGCGGGGACGCGAGGCGGAGCTGGCCCGGCTCACCGGCATTGTGGACGGTGCCGAACCCGACGTCCGCGCGGTGCGGATCAGCGGTGATCCGTGGAGCGGCAAGTCCGAACTGCTCGCGGCGCTCGCCGGCCACGCGAAGGAACGCGGGTGGACGGTCGCCTGCGGTGCGGCGGGCCCGCTGCCCGGGTCGCTGCCCTTCGGCGTCTTCTCCGACGCCCTCGAAGACCTGCTGACGTCGCGGGACCCGGCGCTGCTCGACGGCTTCCCGAAGTACCACGTCTCCTGGCTGGCCGGCATCTGCCCGGCGCTGGCCCGGTATTCGCCCGATGCGGCCGTGCCGAGCGGCCCGTCGGAGATGCGGCACCTCTTCCACGCGGTGCGCGCCCTGCTGGAACGGCTCAGCGCCGGCGTCCCCCTGCTGCTGGTGGTCGACGACCTGCAGTGGGCGGATCCCGCGTCGGTCGACCTGTTCACCCACCTGATCCGGCGGCCGCCGGACGCGCCGGTCCTGCTGGTGACCGCGCTGCGCCCCCGGCAGACCGCGGGTGACCTGCTGGCGGCACTCGACGAGCCGGTGGACGGCGTCGCGCACGTCGAACTGCCCGCGCTCACCGAGGACTACCTCGGCACCCTGCTGCCGGCCGGCCTGCCCGCCGACCGCCGCCGGGCCATGCTGGACGCCGCGGACGGCAACCCGGGCCTGCTGCGCGCGTTGGCCGCGGCGGAGGACCAGGACCCCTTCGCCGTGCCCGGGTACGCCCCGAACCGGCCGGGCGGGCCGGGGATGCCGGTGTCCCCGCTGCGCGAGTTCCGCACCCTGTCCCCGTTCACCTGGACCGTCGCGCACGCGGCGGCCCTGATGCGCGAGTCCTTCGACACCGGGCTGCTGGCCGCGGTGGTGGAGGGCTCCGAGGTACCGACCAGGGCCGCGGTCGACGAGCTCGTCGCGCACGACATCCTGCGCGTGGACGGCGGCAACCGCACGTTCCGGTTCCGCAACGCGCTGCTGCGGGCCACCGCCCGCCAGGCCGCCGGCGCCGCGTGGCGGCTCGGCGCGCACGCCAGGGCCGCCGAGGCGCTGCGTGACCGCGACGCGCCCGCCCCGGAGATCGCCTACCACCTGGCGCACTGCGTGCTGGTCGAAGAGAACGACGCCGCCGGGATCCTGGTCGACGCCGCTCGCGAGGTCCGCTGGGAGCGACCGGCGGACGCCGCCGGCTGGCTGCGCCGGGCGCTGGACCCGCGCGGCCCGGTGTGCGCCGACCACGTGCCGCTGCTGGCCATCGCGCTCGTGGTCACCGGCCGCACGTCCGACGCCCGTCTCCTGTTCGACCAGGTGGCGCACTCCCCGGAAACCGCGCTGTGGGCCGGGCGAGCGCTGCACCTGGAAGGCGACCGCGAAGCCGCGGGCGACCTGCTCCGCATCGGACTGCGCATCGCCGATCCCGGTGACCACCGCACCAGGGCCCGGCTGGTCGCGGAGCTGCTCGCCACCACCGTCGACAGCCGCCACCCCACCGCGGTCCCCGACCTGTCGATCCTCTCGTCCGCGAAGGGGGTCCCCGGCCTCTGCCCGCTGGCCGACCACCTGGACCCGGTGACCGATGCGGGCCCGCGCGCGCTGCTGCTGGCCCTGGCCACCCTCACCGATCCCGCCGGCCGGACCGCCGAGGACCAGCTGCTGAAGGCCCGGACCCTGATGGCCAACGTGTCCGACGCGGACCTGGCCCCCGACGTGACCCCGCTCTACTGGCTGGCCAGGGCCGAACACGCGCTCGCCCACGACGACCAGGCCGGCCGGCACCTCCGCCGGGCGCTCGCGATCGCCACCCGGTTCGGTCACCGCTACGTCCTCGGCGGCCTCACCACCCTGCTCGAGCACTTCGACGAGCAGCGGTACCAGGAGACCGACGGCCCCTCCGGGGACCGGATCGCGGAGGTGCCGGACCCGCTCCGGGACGAGCCGGACCCGGGCCTGGCGGACCTGCCGTCGGAGCTGGCCCAGCTGAGCGGCCGCGAGCGCGAGATCTCCCGACTGGTCAGCGACGGCCGGACGAACCAGCAGATCGCCCGGACACTGGGCCTGAGCCACAAGACCGTGGAGACCTACCTGGCTCGCATCTTCAAGAAGCTCGCGCTGTGCTCACGGGCCCAGCTCGCCACCATCGTCGGCCGCTCGGTCTCCACCCCGGCCGGCCCGCCGATCCCGGCGAGAGTGGCCTCCGAACGGCTGATGCCCGCCTGACGGGTCAGGAACCGGGGCCGCGCAACGAGGACGCCGCCGCGGCCGCGACCGCTTCGGCCACTGTGGACAGTGCGGGCAGGTCCAGTTTCCACTGCTGCCAGTAGAGCGGCACGTCCACCGGCCGGTCCCGCACGAGTGGCACCAGCGTGCCGGCCCGCAGCCCGGGTGCCGCCTGCACCTCGGGCACCATGCCCCACCCGAGGCCGGCTTCGACCGCGGCGACGACCATCTCCGAGGCCGGGACGTAGTGCCGCAGCGCGCTCGCCCCGTCGCCGCCGAGCAGCCGCACGAAGGCGTCCTGCAGGTCGTCGTGGTCGTCGAACACCACGACCGGCGCCACGGACAGGTCGTCCCGCAGCGCGCCGGTCACCCACCGCGCCACGAAGGCGGGGCCGGCCAGCGGCAGGTAGCGCAGGTCGCCGAGCGGGCGCACGGAACAGCCCTGCACCGGGGCGGCCGAAGACGTCACCGCCGCCATCACCCGGCCCTCCCGCAGCAACGTGGTGGTGTGCTCCTGGTCCTCGCGGTGCAGTTCGAAACAGATCGGCGGGTCGGCGGTCACCCCGGCGAGCGCCGGCAGGAACCAGGTGGACAGCGAGTCGGCGTTGACCGCGATCGGCACCCGGACGGGCTCCCCGCTCATGCCCAGCTCGGCCCGCGCGTCCCGCTCGAGGGCCGCGAGCCGCCGCGCGAACCGGACCACCACCTGCCCGGAGTCGGTGACCCGCACGGGTTTCGTACGGGTCACCAGCACGCTGCCGGTGCGCTGTTCGAGCGCCTTGACCCGCTGGCTGACGGCCGACGGCGTCACGTGGAGCACGGTCGCGGCGGCGTCGAACGTGCCCGCGTCGACCACCGCCAGCAGCGTCCTGACCTGGTCCAGCGGCAGATCCGTCATCACGGGCGCTGATCTTACGGAGAAAGCCTTAGCGGTGCTGTTGACGCAACTCCTCACCCGAGCCCGGGCGTTCCTGTCGAGTTACGGTCGTGCTGTTCGTCATCCTCTTCGACGCCGGCACCGCCACCCGAGCTGGAGGACACGTGCAGTACATGTTGCTGATCTTCGACTGCGACCGCCCGGAGCCCGGCGACCCGCGCTTCCCCGAGGCGCTGGCCAGGGTGAACGCCTTCGCCGACGAGTGCCGCCGGCGGGGCGCCTTCGTGGCCGCGCACCCGCTGCAGGGCGAGCACACCGCGACCACCGTGGCCGTCCGGGACGGCAAGACGCTGATCACCGACGGGCCGTTCCTCGAGACCCACGAGCACCTCGGGGGCGCCTACGTCCTCGACTGCCGCGACCTCGACGAGGCCCTGGAACTGGCCGCGCTGTGCCCGATGGCCACCCAGGGCACGATCGAGGTCCGGCCGCTCGCCGGCGTGCCCGGCCTCGACCACCGGACCGCGACCGGCGCATGACCGCGGCGCCCGTCCTGCAGGCGGCCTACCGCGAACACCGGTCCCGGATGCTCGCCGCGCTGGTCCGCGTCCTCGGCGACTTCGAACTCGCCGAAGACGCGCTGCAGGAGGCGTGCGCGCTGGCCCTGCGCAATTGGGACGGCGCGGTGCCGGACGACCCGGTTGCCTGGCTGCTGACCGCGGCCCGCAACAGCGCGATCGACCGGCTCAGCCGTGCCCGGCGCGGCCGGGAGAAACTGGCCGAGCTCGAGCCACCTCCGGAGGCGACGACCGTGGACCCCGGCGCGGAGAGCCTGCTCGACGTGGGCGACGAGCGGCTCAGCCTCATCTTCACCTGCTGCCACCCCGCGCTGGCCGAAGAAGCGCGCGTCGCGCTGACGCTGCAAGCCGTCGCCGGGCTGACGGCCGGGCAGATCGCCCGCACCTTCCTCGTCGGCGAACCGGCGCCGGCCCAGCGGCTGGTGCGCGCGAAGCGCAAGATCCGCGACGCCGGCATCGGCTTCGCCGTCCCGGCCGACCACCTCCTGCCGGAGCGGCTGTCCGGCGTCCTCGCGGTGCTCTACCTGATCTTCACCCACGGCTACACCGCGGGCCCGGGCCAGCCCGAGTTCCGCGAGCTGCAGCAGGAAGCGATCCGGCTCGCCAAGCTCGTCGCCACCCTGATGCCCGACGAACCGGAGGCACTCGGCCTGGCCGCCCTGCTCCTCCTGCAGGACTCCCGCGCCGCGGCGCGCTACACGGCCGGCGGCGAGGTCGTCCTCCTCGAAGACCAGGACCGCACGCGGTGGGACCGCGCCGAGATCGCCGAAGCCGTCGGGCTGCTGGACCGGGCCCTGCGGCTCGGTGCGCCCGGGCCGTACCAGCTGCAGGCGGCCATCGCCGTCCTGCACGCCCAGGCCCCGGACGCCGGCCGGACGGACTGGGCCGGTATCGCCGGTCTCTACGACCGGCTGCGGGAACTGGTCCCCTCCCCGGTCGTCGCGCTGAACCACGCCGTCGCGGTCGCCATGGCCACCACGCCGGCCGACGGGCTCGCGCTCATCGACCGCATCGGCGGCCTCGACCGCTACCACCTGCTGCACGCCGCCCGCGCCGACCTCCTGCGCCGCCTCGGCCGGACCACCGAGGCCGCGTGGGCGTACCGGCGCGCCCACGACCTCGCCGGCAACCCCGCCGACCGGCGTTACCTCACCGGCCGGCTGCAGGCCCTCGACCCCCAGGAGTCCCCATGAGACTGTCCATTTTGGATAACGGGCACCGCCGCCGCGCCAAGCTGTTCCTCGCCCTGACCTCTCGAAGATCGAAAGTGGACAGTCCGGACATCGTCAAGATGCTGTTGTACCGGCCCGGGTTCCTCAGCCGCCCGCTGCTCGAACTCACCGCGGCCGCGATGCGCGGGCCGTCGTACTGGACCGCCGGCGAACGCGAATACCTGGCCATGTCCACCGCCCAGGTGCACGAGTGCCCGTTCTGCGCGGTCACGCACGCCGAGCTCACCCGGATCGCCGGCACCGGCGAGATCGATCCCGGCGACCCCGCTTCGGCCCGTCCCGAGCTGGCGGCCGCGCGGGCCTTCCTCGAAAGCGTCAGCCGGGATCCCGCCCACGTCGACGCCGCCGTCGTCGCCGGCCTGCCGCGGCGGGCGATCCTCGACGCGCTGCGCGTGAACCTGGTGTGGAACATCGTCAACCGCCTCGCGAACGCGTTCGGTTTCGTCCTCCGGGAAGGCCAGCTCGAGACGGGAACGCGCTCCCTGCACCGGTTCGGCTACCGCTTCCCGCGGTTCCTGATCGCCGAAGGTCCCCGCACCGAGCTCGCCGACGCGGCCGCCCGGCTCGGCGACGGCCTCCCGGAGGACCTGCGGGCCTACGCGCGGACCGTCCGCGACGCGTCCCATCGGATCACGGACGCCGACGTCCAGGCGCTCCGGTCCGCCGGCCACAGCGAGGACGAGATCTTCGAGGTGACCATCGCCGCGGCGGTCGACGCGGCCTTGGCCGCCTTCGAGGCCGGACGCCGGGCGACCGGGGCGTGAGCCTGTCGAGAACGGGGACGGGCGTTCGTCCTCCGGTGAGTCAACCGGCACACCACCAGCAGGAGACCACCATGCCCGGACAGATCGACTGGATCGAGATCCCCGCCGCCGACACCGCCAAGGCCCGCACCTTCTACGGCGCCCTGTTCGGCTGGACCACCAGCGAGTTCGGCGGCGACTACCACGTCATCGCCGACGGCCCGGCCGGCGCCATCACGGCCACCGAAGCCGGCTTCACCCACCCCAGGGTCTACTTCACCACCGACGACGTCGACGCCTCGGTCAAGCGCCTGCACGAACTCGGCGGCCGCAGCGAAGACGTGCAGACGGTCCCGGGCGTCGGCCGGATCGCCCACTGCCACGACGACCAGGGGACGCCGTTCAGCCTCCACGAACCGGCTTCCCGAAGCTGACCCGGCGCCGGCGGCCGTGTTCAGCGCAAGCTGAAGTCGTCCGCCGGCCCCGTGGTGGCCTTGGCTCGATAAGTCGACTTCTTCGCCTGGTTCCCGCACACCCCCATCGAGCACCACCGCCGCGTTCCCGGCCGGGACGTGTCCAGGAACAACGCCCCGCAGCGGGCCCCCTCGCACCGCCGGACCCTCGCGAACTCCGGCGACGTCACCAGTTCCAGCGCGTCCCGGGCCAGCGACGCCAGCATCGCCGACGCGGGATCCGCCGCCTGCCACCGCAGTTCGCCCGACGGCGTCAGTGACGGCGCGGGCACCGGCAGCGCGGCGGCGCGGTTCAGCCGCTGCCGGGTCGACGGGCGCGCCGACGCCGCCAGCAGCTCGTGGATCGCCTCGCGGACCGCCCGCGCGTCGGCGGCCGACGCCGGCCGGACCGGGGTGGCGAACGGGCCGAACCGGTCGATCCAGGCTCCCCACGCCGCCGCGTCCGGCAGCTCCTCCGTCTCCGCTGGGGTCCCCCGGTACCGGAGCGTCCGGATGAAGTCGAGGCACGGGCGGCCCGCTCCCGCGCGGAATCTGTCCGTCATACGGGTCACAGTACGCCGGAACCGGTTTGACTGGTACCGTCGGGAACCGATCAAACCGGTTCCACGAGGGGGCGCACATGACCGAGACCGAGCAGAAAGCCCCACCCGGCTGGCTGGTGCTGCTCCTGGCCGTCTCCTGTGGACTGACCGTCGCGAACCTCTACTACGCCCAGCCGTTGCTCGCCGAGCTGCGGCAGGCCTTCGGGGTCGGCGAGGCCGCCGCCGGCGGGGTGGTCACCGCCACCCAGCTCGGGTACGCCGCCGGAATGCTGCTGCTCGTCCCGCTGGGCGACCGGCTCGAGAACCGCGGTCTGGTCGCGACGCTGCTCGCGGTCGCCTGCGCCGGGCTGGTCGGCACCGGGATCGCGCCCGGGTTCGCCGTGCTGCTCTTCGCCTCGCTGGTCGTCGGGGCGGCGTCGGTCGTGGTGCAGATCCTCATCCCGTTCGCCGCCGACCTCTCCCCGGACGCCATCCGCGGCCGGATCGTCGGGCGGGTCGTCAGCGGGCTTCTCTTCGGGATCCTGCTCTCGCGCGTCGTCGCCAGCCTGCTCGCCGAGGTGACCAGCTGGCGCGTCGTGTTCCTGATCTCGGCCGGGGCGATGGCCGCGCTCGCCCTCGTGCTGCGTTTCATCCTGCCGCCCCGCGCGCCCAAGACCGACGTCCGCTACGGCGAGCTGCTGCGCTCCACGTTCGCCATGGCGCGGAAACACCCTCCGCTGCGCCACCGGGCGCTCTACCAGTCGGCGATGTTCGGCGCCTTCAGCGCGTTCTGGACGACCATCGCGTTCGTCCTGACCGCGCCGCCCTTCAACTACTCCCAGCTGGGCGTGGGCCTGTTCGCGCTGGCGGGTGCGGCCGGCGCCGCGGTGGCGCCGCTGGCCGGGCGGTGGTCGGACCACGGCCACGGCCGGCAGCTCACCGCGGGCGCCTTCGTGCTCTGCGCGGCCGCCTTCGCGCTCGCCGGTTTCGGCGCGCACAGCGTCATCCTGCTGGCGATCGCGGCGATCGCCGTCGACACGGCCGTGCAGACCACGCTGGTGGTCGGCCAGCACACGATCTACCAGCTCGACCCGTCCGCCCGCGCCCGCATCAACAGCGTCTACCTGGGCACGTTCTTCATCGGCGGCGCGATCGGCTCCCAGGCCGGCTCGATCGCCTACCACCTGGGCGGCTGGACGGCGGTCGTCGTGTTCGCCGGCGTGCTCCCGCTGCTCGGCCTGGCCGGAATGGCCCGCACGCGCGCCTGAACTGCCACGATCGACGGCCTGGGTGGCGCGGTCCGCGGACCGCGCCACCCCGCCGGTCACCAGCCGACGGCCACCACCAGCCACTGCGGGTCCCCGTGCGAAACGAACGAGGACTGCGCGGCCACGTCGTCGTACGGGAAGCCGTACGCCAGGTGGTTGATGCCGTGGTCGTGCCAGAACTTCGCGTAGTAGTTCGCCGGCGCCGCCTGGTAGTACCGCGCCGGGTCCTGCCACTGCGACTGCGGCAGGTGCGCCGTGTGCCGGTTCAGCGCCGCGCACATGTCCGGGCTGCCGGCCAGCGAACCGGCGCACCCGGTGATGTTCGACGTGGGCTCGTTGACCCCCACCGACTGCGCGTAGGACGTGAAGTAGTTCGCGTACCGCCCGCCCGCGCGGAAGTCCGGAGCACTCCCCGGTGCCGGGATCCGGTACGGCGCGTTCACCGTCGCCAGGCCCTTGAACTCGGTCGGCACCTCCGACTGGAACTTCGCGAACGTGACCGAACGATCTTCCTGGAACGTCTGGTAGTCGTCGCCGACCTGCACGTCGTAGCCGTCGTGGGCGTGCAGCCGCATGGCCAGCTTGAGCGCGAACGCGTCCACCCGGGTGGTGTTGCCGTTGAACACGTCCGGGCCGACGGTGAACTCGATGAAGTCTGCGTACTGGCCGTTCGGCGTGCCGAGGTAGAAGTACATCCGCCCGGCCGAGTTGGCCGGCATGTCGAGGTAGGGCTGCTCGGCGATCGAGTGGGTCTGGCCGCCGAAGTTCCAGTACACCTGGCTGTCCGGGTACTTGCCGTTGGTCCGGTTGAGCACCTTGACGGTGAGCACGTTCTGCGCGGCCGGGATGGTGCCGGTGTCACCCCAGAAGGAATCGGGGGGAACGCCGGCGCCGGGCTGCGTGGTCCCGCCGCCGGTGCCGAAGACCTGGAACTCCCACAACGAGACGCCGTAGGGGGTGGCCCGTGCGGTCGTGGACAGCCGCACGTACCGCCCGGAGCCGGCCACGGCCAGCGTCTGCGCGCCGCCGGTTCCGGTGGTCGTCTGGTACACGGTGGACCAGTTGGATCCGTTGCCGGACAACTGGATCTGGTACGCCGTGGCGTAGGCCGCTTCCCAGCGGAGCACGACCTGGCTGACCGTCGCGGCACCGCCGAGGTCGATCTGGATCCATTGTGGATCACTGAACTGCGACGACCAGCGGGTGCCGGTGTTGCCGTCCACCGCGGCACTCGCCGGGGTTCCGGCGTTCTCCACCGACGAAGCCGTGACGGATTTCCCTTGCGAAATCAAGGTATCGGCGGCGTGAGCCGCAGGCACGGCGAAGCCGAGCGCGGCGACCGCGAGGGCCGCCGCCAGCGTCGCCAAGCGGGTACCGGGTCCGCGGCGACGGCGCCGCGGCGGGGTGTTCGTGGGCATGGTTCCTCCCTGGCCGGGAACGGGGACGGACCCGCCGCCGGTCAGGGGACGGCGTCGTCCGGCTCATCCCCTTCAACGCCGGGCGGATGCCTCGGAAGGCCGGCCGGGGACGCTCGATAAAGAGGTTCATACCAGTGCCCGGACATGTCAACCCTTGACAGTTCCCCGCCGAGGACCGATATTCGGAACCGATTCACCTCGAACCTCTGCGTGGCGCCGCCACCCGCTCAGGGGCCGGCTCACCAGGAGTCAGCCATGCCCAGCGGCGCCCGTCACCCCCGGACCGTCCCACCGCGCGCCGGTCACGGCCGTCCGCCGCGCCCTAGGCGAACACCTCGCGCCGGGCGGCCACCCACTCCGCGAACGTCGTGCCCGGCCGCCCCAGCAGCTCCTCGACGACGCCGGTCGGCGCCTGCGGGTGCCGCAGGGTTTCCTCGAAGCCTTCGAGCAGCCAGCCGACGGCCGTTTCCGGGATGCCGTAACCGATCCACTGCGCGCGCTGCTCCGCCGGGGTCAGCTCGCGGAAGCGGATCTCCCGGCCCAGTACCGATGCCAGTGTCTCGACCTGCCCGCGCAGGCTGATCGCCTCCGGTCCACTGAGGACATACGTCCGGCCGGTGTGCCCGGCCGAGGCCAGCACCCGGGCGGCCACCGCCGCGATGTCGCCGAGGTCGATGGGCGTCTGCGTCGCGTCGCCGTAGGCCATCGCGACCTCGCCCACCCGGACCATCGGCGCCCAGTCGAGCGTGTTGTTCATGAACGCGCCGGGCCGCAGGAAGGTCCAGTCAAACCCGGCGGCCCGGACGGCGGCCTCGACGGCGGCGTACTCGTGCCCGCTGGAGCCCTCGTGCTCGTCCCCGACGCTGCTGCCCGACAAGGCCACCACCCGCTCGACACCGGCGCCGGAAGCCAGCTCGCAGAACCGCCCGACGGTCCGCGCCATCGGCGCCAGGTACACCGCCGAGACGCCCTTGAGCGCGACCGGCAGCGTCGACGGTCTCGCCAGCGACCCGACGACCACCTCGGCCGCGGCGGGCAGCCGGGCGCGGTCCGGGTCGACGGTCAGGGCCCGCACGGGCACACCCGCCGCAACCAGTTCGTCGACCACCAGCCGGCCGACACTGCCGGTCGCCCCCGTCACCAGGATCGTCATGAGCCGTCCTCCTCATTCTCGTATGCCGTACGAGATCGTACGGCATACGAGAACCGGGTGCACGTGGCTCCGTGCCCGGGTCAGGAGGTGATGGTCGGCAGTTCCGGCGCCGCGACGTCGTAGATCTTGCCGTCCTGGGTGAGCAGGGCCGCCAGGACCTTGGCCTTGCGGTCGGTCTGCTCCGCGGTGCCCCAGCGGACGATCTTCCCGTTGGCCAGCGTGAACTCCACGCTCGCCGGCGTCTTCGCCGTTGCCGTCGTGACCTGCTTGAGGAGCTGCTCCGGGATCACCCCGAGCACCGCCGTCACCGCGCGCGTCACCGGGTCGTCCGCCGACACCTTCGGCAGCTTGAGCTCCGGCAGGCCCGGCGGCCGTGCCGCGACCGTCTTGAACACCACGCCACCGCCGTCGACGAGGTGGACGCCGTCGCCGCCCGGGCCGCTGTCGAAGAACGCGATCGCCGTTCGCTCGGTCACCGTGATCTCGACCGTGTTCGGCCACGAGCGGGACACCTCGACCGTCGCGATACCGGGCATCCCCGCCACCCGGTCGCGGATCTCGTCGGTGCTCAGCCGCAGCATCGGCTTGCCGGCCGGGACCGCGGCCGCCGTGCGGATCTGGTCGGCAGGCACCGTGCGGGAGCCGCCGACCGAGACGTCCTGCACGCCGAGCATGGAGCTGAAGAACAGCAGGTAGACCAGGGCGACCCCGGTGAGCACGGACAGCAGCGCGACCCACCGGCGGCGGATCTCCACCTGCCGGTTGGGCCGGGTGCGGCCCCCGGTCTTGGGCCGCGCGGCGCGGGTCCGGCGGCGCTCCTCCTCGGAGCGCCGCCCCCGTCGTTGCCGGGCCAGGGCAGCGCGATCCGGGAGCTCCTCTTCGGAGGACGGACGGCGGCGTTCCCTGGTCGGACTCATGGCTTCAGCGCTTGTCCAGCTCGGCGAGGATCTCCGGGCCCAGCTGGGTCACGTCCCCGGCGCCCATGGTCACCACCAGGTCACCGGGCCTGGCCAGCCCGGCCGCCAGCGGCGCGGCGACGTCGAACGCCGGCTCGTAGTGCACCGCCGCGGTCACCCGGTCGGCGATCAGCGCGCCGGTGACGCCCGGCTCGGGCTCCTCCCGTGCGCCGTAGACGTCCAGCACGACGACCTCGTCGGCCAGCGACAGCGCCTCGGCGAACTCCACCGAGAACGTCTTGGTCCGCGAGTACAGGTGCGGCTGGAACACCACGATCACCCGCCCGGACCCGGCCGCCGTCCGCACCGCGCGCAGCTGCGCGGCCACCTCGGTCGGGTGGTGGGCGTAGTCGTCGTAGACGCGGACGTCGCCGGCCCGGCCCTTGAACTCGAACCGCCGCCGAACCCCGCCGAACGCCGCGAGCCCGTCCACCAGGCCGTCGACCGGCGCACCCAGCTCGATCCCGGCCAGCAGGGCGGCGACCGCGTTGAGCGCCATGTGCTCGCCCGGCACCGCGACGCGCACCGAAACCTCGGCTTCGTCCAGCGCGAGCCGCACGACACCGCCGTCCGGCGCCGGGACGTAGTCCAGGACTCGCGCGTCGCCCGGCCCGGTGGCCGTGCGCCCGTAGCGGCGCACCCGGACCCCCAGGTCGGAGGCCTGCTTGCCCAGCTCGTCGGCCGCGAGATCGTCGGCGCAGACGATCAGCAGCCCGCCCGGCGCGATCCGGCTCACGAACTCGGTGAACACCTTCGTGTAGGCCTCGGCCGTGCCGTGGTGGTCCAGATGGTCCGGCTCGACGTTCGTCACGACCGCGACCGACGGCGAGTAGGTCAGGAACGAGCCGTCGCTCTCGTCGGCCTCGGCGACGAACACGCCACCCTCGCCGTGGTGGGCGTTGGCGCCCGACTCGTTGAGGTCGCCGCCGATGGCGAACGACGGGTCGAGCCGGCAGTGCTGCAGCGCGACGGTCAGCATCGACGTCGTCGACGTCTTGCCGTGCGTGCCCGCGATGCAGGCGACGCGGTGGCCTGCCATCAGACCGGCCAGCGCCTGCGCCCGGTGCAGCACCGGGATGCCCGCCGCCCGCGCCGCGGCCAGCTCGGGGTTGGTCTCCTTGATCGCCGTCGAGACGACCACGGCGGACGGCGGTTCCGAGAGCGACGAGATGTTCGAAGCGCTCTGGCCGACGAACAGCTCGGCCCCCTGGGCGCGCAGCGACAGCAGCGCGCGCGACTCCTTGGCGTCCGAGCCCGACACGAAAGCGCCCCGGGCCAGCAGGATCCGCGCGACGCCGGACATGCCGGCCCCGCCGATCCCGATCAGGTGGGCCCGGCGCAGTTCTTCGGGCAACTCAGGCACCAGCGGCCTCCAGAACGATGCGGGCGAGGGTTTCGTCGGCCTCTCGGTGGCCCATGCCGACGGCCGCCGCGCCCATCTTCGCGACGCGGTCGGCGTCGGTGACCAGCGGGACGACCAGGTCGGCGACCTTGGCCGGGCTGAGGTCGCCGTCGAAGACCATCAGCGCGGCGCCGGCGTCGACGGCGGGCCGGGCGTTGCTGGCCTGCTCGCCGTTGCCGATCGGCAGCGGGACGAACACCGCGGGCAGCCCGACCGAGGTCACCTCGGCGACGGTCATCGCGCCCGAGCGGCAGATCGCGACGTCGGCCGCGGCGTAGGCCAGGTCCATCCGCTCCAGGTACGGCACCGGCACGTACGCCGGCTTGCCCCGGAACTCCTGCACGACCAGCGTGTTCTTCGGCCCGTGCGCGTGCAGGACGCCGACACCGGCGTCCGCGAGGTCCTTCGCCGCTCCGGACACGGCGGCGTTGATCGACTGCGCGCCCTGCGAACCGCCGAAGACCAGCAGCGTCGGCGCGTTCGGGTCCAGGCCGAAGTGCGCCCGCGCCTCGGCCCGCAGCGCGGGCCGGTCCAGCGTGGTGATCGACCGCCGCAGCGGGATCCCGACGACCTCGGCCTTCGGCAGCGGGGTGCCCGCGACGGCGACCGCGACGCGGCGGGCGAACCGCGCGCCGACCTTGTTCGCCAGGCCCGGCGACTGGTTGGCCTCGTGCACGACGATCGGGACGCGCCCGCGCGCGGCCAGGTAGGCGGGCAGGGCGACGTACCCGCCGAAGCCGACGACGACGTCCGCGCCGACGCGCTCCAGCACCTCGCGGGTCTTGCGGACCGAGTCGCGGACCTTCAGCGGCAGCTTGACCAGCTCCGGCGTCGGCTTGCGCGGCAGCGGCACCGGCGGGATCAGCTCGAGGGGGTAACCGCGGGCCGGGACCAGCTTGTTCTCCAGGCCGCGCTCGGTGCCGAGCGCGACGACCGTCGCGTCCGGGCGCAGCCGCATGACGGCGTCGGCCAGCGCGAGGGCGGGTTCGATGTGTCCTGCGGTGCCACCTCCGGCGACCACGACCACCGGCCCCTTGCCCGCGGCGGCTCGCTCGGTTCCCTTGACGGGCTTACTCACCTATGACCTCTCCGGTTCGCGGTACTCCGGGTACCACGGCTCGCTGTTGTCCGCGCGGCCCCGCCGCGAGACGTGGCCGCGCTCGTCCGTGCCGCGCTGCGGCGCACCGGCTCGCGGACCGACCTGCGTCGTTCCTGAGCCGGGGCGGGCCGGGCCGCACGGGGCGCCGGCCTGGCCGCCTTCGCCCCACTCCGCCCCGCCGCCTTGCGCGTGGCGGGCGGGCGGTACGGGTCGGGCGCGGGCAGCCGCAGCAGACGCCCGAATTTACCCGGCCCCTGTGTGCGCAGCGCGGCCACCGCCTCCGGTTCGTGCCGGGCGGCGTTCGCGAGCACGCCCATGATGAGCATGGTGATCACCAGCGAGGTGCCGCCGTAGGAGATGAGCGGCAGCGTGACGCCGGTGACCGGCAGCAGGCCGACGACGTAGCCGATGTTGATGCCGGCCTGGGCCACGAGGAACACCGTCAGCGTGCCGGAGACGATCCGGATCCACGGGTCGATGTTGCGGGTGGCGATCCGCAGGCCCACGACGGCGACCCCGCCGAAGAGGACGAGCACGACGACGCAGCCGATCAGCCCGAGCTCCTCGCCGATCAGGGCGAAGATGAAGTCGTTCTGCACGTTCGGCAGGTAGCCCCAGTTGGAGGTGCCCTGGCCGAGGCCCTTGCCGAGGAGCCCGCCGTCGGCCAGGGCCAGCTTGGCCTGGTTGGCTTGGAAGCCCCCGTCGCTGGTGTCGGCGTCCGGCGAAAGGAACGACATGACCCGGTCGAGCCGGTAGGGCGCGATGATCGCGAGCACGAGCACCCCGGCCAGGCCGCCGGCGAGGATGACGCCGAACAGCCGTTTCGGCGCGCCGGCGAACCACAGCAGCGCCAGCAGCACCACCGCGAGGGTGACCGTGCCGCCGAGGTCCGGCTGGAACATGACCAGGGCGAACATCAGCAGCGCGATCGGCACCACCGGCACCAGCAGGTGCCGCCACTGGTGGATCACGTTGTACTTGATCACCAGGATGTGGGCGCCCCAGAAGGCCAGCGCCACCTTCGCGGCTTCGACCGGCTGGAAGGTGAACTCGCCGAGCTTGAACCAGCCCTGCGAGCCGTTGACCGTCGAGCCGAGCGGGGTGAGCACGAGCACCAGCAGGCCGAGGCAGATCACCGTCGCGGTGGCCGACATCCGCCGGATCCGCTCCAGCTTGACCCGCAGGCCCAGCCAGAAGACGACCGAGCCGAGCGCGACGAACACCAGGTGCTTGACGAACAGCGAGTACACCCCGCTGCCGGTCTTGGGGTTGTAGGAGGCGACCGAAGACGCCGAGAGCACCATGACGATGCCGATGACGGTGAGCACGCCGGTGAGGGCGAGCACGAGGTGGAACGACGCCAGCGGCCGCGAGAGCCACGCCGTCAGCGCGGTCCGGACGGCGACGAAGCCGCTCTCCTTGCGCTCGCGGCGCGGCCGCTTCGGCGGCGGTGCCGGCTTGGTTTCAGCTGTCGTCACTCGGCTCCCCCGCTGCGTCGTCGCGGAGGACACGCACGGCCGCGGCGAACGCGTCGCCGCGCTCGCCGTAGCTCGAGAACATGTCCAACGACGCCGCGGCGGGTGCCAGCAGCACCACGTCACCGGGTCGGGCCATCGCGCTGGCCGCACTCACCGCCGCAGTCATGGGTTCATCGTCACCCGGACGGAGGCTGTTCACCGGGACATCCGGCGCGTGTCGCGCAACCGCGGCGGCGATCACGGGTGAATCGACTCCGAGGAGCACGACACCGCGGAGACGGCCTGCGATGCTGCTCACCAGTTCGTCGACCGACGCGCCCTTGAGCTGGCCCCCGGCGATCCACACGATGCTCGCGTGCGCCCGCAGGGACCCGGCGGCCGCGTGCGGGTTGGTCGCCTTCGAGTCGTTGACGTACCGCACCCCGGCCACCTCGGCGACCTCGACGGCCCGGTGCGGGGCCGGCTGGTACTCGCGCAGGCCCTTCAGCACGGCCTCCGGCGAGACGCCGTGGGCGCGGGCGAGCGCGGCCGCGGCGAGGGCGTTCGCGACGTTGTGCGGGCCGGCCGGGCGGACGTCGGAGAGCGTGGCGAGTTCCTCGGCGCTGTTCGCCGGGTCGGCGACGAAGGCGCGGTCGACCAGCAGGTCCTCGACCACGCCCAGCTCACCGGCGCGCGGGGTGTCGAGCTGGAAACCGACGCGGCGGGCGCTGTCGGGCGCGTGCTCGGCGGCGATCCGGGTGGACCAGTCGTCGTCGGCGTTGTGCACGGCGACCTTGGCGCGGGTGTAGACGCGGCCCTTCGCGGCCGCGTACTCGGCCATCGAGCCGTGCCAGTCGATGTGGTCCTCGGCCAGGTTCAGCACCACGGCGGCGTCCGGGGCGAGGGTCGAGGACCAGTGCAGCTGGAAGCTCGACAGCTCCACGGCCAGCACGTCGTACCCCGCGCGGACCGCGTCGAGCGCCGCGTAACCGATGTTCCCGCAGGCTACGGCGTTGCTGCCGGCGGCCTTGAGGATCGACTCGAGCATGCCCGCGGTGGTCGTCTTGCCGTTGGTGCCGGTCACCACCAGCCACGACGGCGGGTGCTCGCGCAGCTGCCCGACCCGCCAGGCCAGCTCGACGTCGCCGATGACCTCGACTCCGGCTTCGGCGGCGGCCACCAGCAGCGGCGACGTCGGCCGCCAGCCCGGGCTGGTGACGACCAGGACGACGTCGGACGGTGGCTCGGTCAGGCCCGGCACCAGCTCGGCGCCGAGGCCCTCCAGCTCGGCCAGGCGCTCGGCGTTGCCGTCGGTGACGGTGACGCGCGCACCCAACTCGACCAGCACGGGGACGACCGACTTGCCGGTGACCCCGGCCCCGGCGACGAGAACGTGACGACCGGCGATGTCTTCCATGTCAGCCGCCGAGGCCCAGCTGCTCGCTGTAGAACAGGCCGAGCCCGAACATGCAGCAGATCGCCGAGAGCAGCCAGAACCGGATGATCACCGTGGTTTCGGCCCACCCGGCGAGCTCGAAGTGGTGGTGGAACGGCGCCATCCGGAACAACCTTCGCCGGGTCGTCCGGAACACCGCGATCTGCGCGACCACCGAGATCATCTCGACCATGAACAGGCCCCCGATGACGATGGCGAGCAGCTCGGTGCGGGTCGTCATGGACAGGCCGGCGACCAGGCCGCCGAGGGCCAGCGAGCCGGTGTCGCCCATGAAGATCTTCGCCGGGGCCGCGTTCCACCAGAGGAAGCCCACGCAGGCACCGGTCGCCGCGGCGGCGACCACGGCCAGGTCCAGCGGGTCGCGGACGTCGTAGCAGGCGGCGGCCGGCGCGTTGGCGCAGGACAGCCGCTCCTGCCAGAACGAGATCACCACGTAGGTGGCCAGCACCATCGCCGCCGCGCCACCGGCCAGGCCGTCGAGGCCGTCGGTGAAGTTGACCGCGTTCGACCAGCCGGAGATCACGACGTAGCAGAAGATCACGAAGATCACCGACGGGAAGGTGATCAGCGCGAGGTCGCGGACGTAGGAGAGGCTCTCCGACGCCGGCGTGATGCCGTGCTGGTTCGGGAAGTTCAGCGCCAGCACCGCGAACGCGATGGTGACGACCAGCTGCCCGACCAGCTTCGCGGTCTTGTTCAGCCCGAGGTTGCGCTGCTTGCGGATCTTGATGAAGTCGTCGAGGAACCCGACGATCCCCAGGCCCACCGCGAGCATCAGCACGAGCAGCCCGGAGGCCGTCGGCGCGCCGCTGCGGGAGTTGAACATCCAGTTGATCAGGTGCGCGGCGAAGTACCCGACGACCATCGCGATGATGATCGCGACACCGCCCATGGTCGGGGTACCGCGCTTGGACTTGTGTCCCTGGGGGCCTTCCTCGCGGATCTCCTGGCCGAAGCCCTGCCGGGAGAAGACCCGGATCAGGTAGGGCGTCAGCATGATGGAGACCAGCAGGCCCGCCGCGGCCGCGATCAGGATGCTGATCACGCGTCACCACCGTTCGAGCGATTCTCGGAGTTGTCGGTTTCCCGGGGTTCGAGCAGGGCCTCGGCGACCCGCCAGAGGCCGGCGGCCTTGGAGGCCTTGACCAGCACCACGTCCCCGGGGCGGAGCTGATCATGCAGCAGGGCGGCGGCGGCCTCGACGTCGGGTACCAAAGTGGATTCCTCGCCCCAGGAGCCTTCCTGGTGCGCGCCCTGGTGCATGGCCGCCGCCTCGGGCCCGATGACGACGAGCTTGGCGATGTTGAGCCGGACGACGAGCCTGCCGATCTCGTCGTGGGCGGTGACCGAGTCCGCGCCGAGCTCGCCCATCACGCCGAGCACGGCCCAGGACCGGCGGCCGGTTTCCCGCGTCATCGCCGCGAGGGCCTTCAGGCCGGCCCGCATCGACTCGGGGTTGGCGTTGAACGAGTCGTTGAGGATCGTCACGCCGTCGGGCCGGGTGACGACCTCCATGCGGCGCGCGGAGCGCCGTTCGAGGGCCGAGAGCCGGGCCGCGATCTCCGCCGGCGTCGCGCCCAGCTCCAGCGCGACCGCCGCGGCGGACAGCGCGTTGCCGACGTGGTGCTCGCCGTGCAGCGGCAGCTTGACGTCGGCCTCGCCGGCCGGGGTGATCAGCCGGAAGGACGCGCGGGCCTCGTCGTCGAGGGTGATGTGCTCCGCGCGGATCTGCGCCGAGGGACTCTCGCCGACGAACACCACCCGTGCTTTCGTGCGGCTCGCCATGGCCGCGACCAGCGGGTCGTCGAGGTTGAGCACCGCGACGCCGTCCTCGGGCAGGGCCTCGACGAGCTCGCCCTTGGTCTTCGCGATGCCTTCGCGCGAGCCGAACTCGCCGACGTGCGCGCTGCCGACGTTGAGCACGACGCCGATCTTCGGCGGGGCGATCTCCGCGAGGTGGGCGATGTGCCCGGGGCCCCGCGCCGACAGCTCCAGCACGAGGTGCCTGGTCTCCGCCCCGGCCCGCAGCGCCGTCCAGGGGTGGCCGAGCTCGTTGTTGAACGACCCGGGCGGCGCGATCGTCGGGCCGAGCGGCTCGAGCAGCTGCGCGATGACGTCCTTGGTCGAGGTCTTGCCGGAGGAGCCGGTGACACCGACGACGGTCAGCTCGCCCTCGGCCAGGCGCTGCACGACGTACCGGGCGAGCTTGGCCAGCGCGGCCAGCACCGCGGCACCGGAGCCGTCCTTGTCGCCGGTCAGCGCGACCGACCGCTCGTGGGCCTCGCCCGCGGCGAGCGGCGGGACGACGATCGCGGGCGCGTCGACCTCGCGGGCGGCCAGCACGGCCACGGCGCCGGCCTCGACGGCCTGCGCGGCGAAGTCGTGGCCGTCGACCTTCTCCCCCGGCAGCGCGACGAACAGGCCGCCGGGCGTGAGCTCCCGGGTGTCGAACTCCACGGTGCCGGTCACCTGCGCGCCCGGTTCGGCGCGGTGCAGCCGGCCGCCGACGACGTCGGCGATCTCGGCCAGGCTGAGCACGATCACACACTCACCTCGAGTTTGTTGCGGATGGCCGCGGCCAGCTCGTCGCGGTCGGAGAACGGGTGCACGACGCCGCCGGCCTCCTGGCCGGACTCGTGCCCCTTGCCGGCGAGGAAGACGATGTCGCCCGGTCCGGCGAGCGAAACGGCGTGCGCGATGGCCTCGCGGCGGTCACCGACCTCGATGACTTCGCCGCCCTCGGCGGGCCCGACCGCGCGGGCGCCGGCGAGCATGGCGGCGCGGATCGCCGCCGGGTCCTCGGAGCGCGGGTTGTCGTCGGTGACGATCAGGACATCACTGCGTCGGGCCGCGGCCTCGCCCATCATCGGGCGCTTGGCGGTGTCCCGGTCGCCGCCGCAGCCGAGGACGGTGATGATCCGGCCCTCGGTGCGGGCCCGCAGCGCGTCCAGCCCCTGGGCGACCGCGGCCGGCTTGTGGGCGTAGTCGACGACGGCGGTGAACTCCTGGCCGACGTAGACGCGCTCCATCCGGCCCGGGACCTGCACCTGGGCGAGGCCGGCGACGATGTGCTCCAGTGCCACTCCGGCGGTGCTCAGGATCGCGGCCGCCAGCACGGCGTTGGCGACGTTGAACTCGCCGGGCAGCGGGATCCGGGCGGCCGCGCGGACGCCGTCCGGGCCGTGCAGGGTGAACGTCTGCTCGCCCTGCGGGGTGGCCTCGAGGTCGGTGGCCTTCCACGCGGCCTCGGTGCCCGGATCGGTGGTGACGGTAAGCGTCTGCGGCGTGAGCAGGGCCTGCCCCCACGCGCTGTCGACCACGACGACCTCGGTCGTGGACCGGCCGTCGAACAGCAGGGACTTCGCGGCGAAGTACTCCTGCATGTCCTTGTGGAAGTCCAGGTGGTCCTGGGAGAGGTTGGTGAACGCGCCGACCGCGAACCGGGTGCCGTTGACGCGGCCCAGGGCGAGCGCGTGGCTGGAGACCTCCATCGGCACGTGCGTGACGCCGCGCTCGAGCATCACCGCGAGCAGCGCCTGCAGGTCGGGCGCCTCCGGCGTGGTGAAGCCGCTGACCAGCCGTTCGCCCGCGATCCGGGTCTCCACCGTGCCGATCAGGCCGGTGGTCAGCCCGGCGGCCTGCAGGCCGGCGTCGACCAGGTAGGACGTCGTCGTCTTGCCGGAGGTGCCGGTGACGCCGAGCACGGACAGCTTCAGGGAGGGCTCGCCGTAGATCCAGGCGGCGATCTCGCCGAGGGCGGCGCGCGGGTCGGCGTGGACCAGGACCGGGACACCGGCGTCGCGCAGGGCGGGCCGCTCGGCGCCCGCGGCGTCGGTGAGGACGGCGACGGCTCCGGCCGCAACCGCCTGGTCGCTGAAGTCGGCGCCGTGGGCGCGGGCACCCGGGAGGGCGGCGAAGAGGTCGCCGGGCAGGACGTGCTGGGCACGCAGGGTGGTGCCGGTGACGGTGAGCTCGGCCGCGTCGGGCGACCCGGCGATCAGGCGGGCGTCCGCCCTGGCGAGCAGCGTCGCCAGCGGGACCGGGTCGATGCGCGCCGGGCGGGGCGGCGCGGGGACCGCTTTCACCGGGCTTTCCGGCACCTGGGAACTGGACGAGGACACGGACACGGCCAAGAGGCTACCGGCGGGCGGTTCGGGCACCCGCACGCGGTACGGCGATTGCGTGCGGGCCGGGCACATGTGCTAAACGGCGCCGTGGACCCCGTTGCGCCGCAAGGGTTTCCCCGGCGCCGGCCGATGTGGACGCTCACGCGTCGAAGCCCCCTCGCGCGTTGCCGCGTGAGGGGGCTTTAACGGACAGTGCCTGACTACGGCGCGATGATGAGCGGGACCTCCGGCGAGGGGCCGTCGGACAACGGAATCTGGTACCGCTGCGTCACGTACGACGCGATGGTGTGGAACAGCGGCGCGGCGGAGTGCCCGACCGGCAGCGTCGTGTCCGGCGCGTCCAGCCGGATCCCGACGACGAACCGCGGGTGGTCGGCGGGCAGGATGCCGGCGAAGGTGATGTTGTACAGGTGGTCGCTGTAGGCCTTCGTCCGCGGGTCGACCTGCTGGCCGGTGCCGGTTTTCCCGGAGATCTGGTAGCCCTCGACCGCCGCCGTCGGCGCGGTGCCCTTCTGGAGGCCCTTGCCGTTCTGGGCGACCGCGCGCATCATGTCGCGCACCGTCTTCGCGGTCTGCGGGCTGACCACCCGGACCGACTTCGGCGCCGGCTCCGGCACGGTCGTGCCGTCCGGGTTCACCTTGGCCTTGACGATCCGGGGTTCGACGCGCAGGCCGTCGTTGGCGATCGCCTGGTACATCCCGGCCATCTGCAGGATGGTCATCATCAGGCCCTGCCCGATCGGCAGGTTGCCGAAGGTGGTCGCCGACCACTGGCTGCGCGCGGGCACCACGCCCGCGCTCTCGCCGGGCAGGCCGACGCCGGTGCGCTGGCCGAGGCCGAACGACTTGAGCAGGTTGGCGTAGCGCTCCTCGCCGATCTTCTGCGCCAGCAGCAAGGTGCCGATGTTGGACGACTTGGCGAAGATCCCGGTGGTGGTGAAGGTCTGGGTCCCGTGGGTCCAGGCGTCGTGCACCGTCTTGTCGGCCACCTGCAGCGCACCGGGCACCTCGACCGTGGACTCCGGCGTCGCGACACCGAAGTCGATCGCCCCGGTGGCGGTGACGAGCTTGTTCACCGAACCGGGTTCGAACGGCGTGGTGACCGCGGGGTTGGCCAGGTCGTCGGTCTTCCAGGTGCTCTGGTCGTTGGGGTCGAAGGTCTTGTCGTTGGCCAGCGCGTAGACCTCGCCGGTCTTGGCGTCCATGACGACGGCCTGCCCGCCCTTGGCGTGCGACTGCTGGACGTAGTCCGCCAGCTGCCGCTGCACCTCGTACTGCAGGTCGGAGTCGATGGTCAGCTCGAGGTCGGAGCCGGGGACGGCGGCCTGCAGGTCGCGCTCGGTGCCCGGGATGACGACGTTGTCGCTGCCGTTCTTGGTGTTGACCATCATCCGGCCCGGCGTGCCCGCCAGGTCGTTGTCGCGCAGCAGCTCGAGCCCGACCAGGCCGTGGAGGTTGTGCTTCGACACGTCCTTGTCTTCGGAACGCCAGTTCGCGGCACCGACGATGTTGGCCGCCAGGCCGCCGCCCGGGTACTCCCGCAGCGCGCGCTTCTCGACGCCGATCCACGCGAAGTGCTTGACGATGTCGGCGGCGATGGACGGCTCGACGTTGTTCACCAGGTAGGTGAAGGACGCCTGCTTGTGGAACAGGTCGAGCAGCTGCTGCTCGCCGATCACGTTCGGGAGCTTGCCCGAGATGTACTTGGCGGCCGCGGCGGTCTCGGCGTCGAACGTCTTCGTCGTGCCGGGGTTCTTCGTGGCGAAGTCGTCCATGCTCTTGTGCAGCGCCTTGAGGTTCACCGAGAGCGTGCGCACCTCGACGCTGAACGCCAGCTTCGCGCCGTTGCGGTCCACAATGGACCCGCGCTGGGCGGGGATGTCGATGGTCTGGGCGCGCTGCCGTTCGGCCGCGGCCGAGAGCGCCTCGGCGTCGAACCACTGCACCTGCACCAGTTTCACGCCCGCGACCAGCAGCACGGCGACCAGCAGCAGGCGCACGGCGGAGAACCGGCTGCGGTGCCCGCCGTTGCCCCGCCGCGCGGCCGCGCTGCGGGTTCCGGCGGCGTACGTCCGCCGCGCGCTGCCCGCGGCGCGCGCGCGGGCCTGGCTGCGGCTCGAAGCCATCACTGGCCGCCTCCCGGCTGGGCCGGCGGCTGCTGCTGCGCCGGCGGCTGCTCTTCGGCGGGCACAGCGGGCTGGTCGCCCTCGATCGGCGCGCCCTGCTGCGACTGCGTGCCCGCGGCGGGCGCGGCGGGCGGCGCGGCCGGCACCACCGGGGTGTCCGCCTTGGCCTTCTTGGGTTCGCCGACGAGCGAGGTCTTCCCGTCCGGGCCGACGACGATCCGCGCCGGGTCACCGCCGGGCACCATGCCCTGCTGCTGGGCGGCGGGGGCCAGTGAAGCGGGTGACTCGGCCTTGGCGACGTCGCGCTGCAGCTGCTCCTTCTGCTCGGCCAGGTTCGCGTTGGTGGTGCGCAGCTGCTCGAGCCGGTAGGAGTCGGCGATCGCCTGCGTGGTCAGCCACAGCGTGGTCGCCACGCCGGCGGCCAGCAGCGCCATCATCATCAGCACGAACGACGCGCGCGACTTCGGCAGCAGCAGCTTCAGCTGGAGCTTCGGCTTCTCCGGCGGCTCGGCGGCCCGGGCCTTCGGCTCCGGCCGCGCTTCGCGTTCCTTCAGCAGGTCGGCGCGCTGGGCGCGGCGCGCGTAGGCGCGCTCGGCCGCGGACGTGCGGCCGCGCGACCCGCGCCGGGGCGCGGCCTTGGCCGGCTGCGGCGCCTGCCGGTCCGGCTCGACGGTGCCCGTCGAGGTGCGGGCGGCCTCGGTGCGACCCCCCGTCGCCGGCGCGGCCCGGCGGCGGGAGGACTTCGCGGGAGCGGTCATCGCGGCTCTCCGATCCTCTCTGCGGCCCGCAGCCGCACCGAGGCGGCGCGCGGGTTCCGTTCGATCTCCTCTTCGCCGGCCTTCTCGGCGCCGCGCGTGAGGAGCTTCAGCTCCGGTCCGTGACCCGGCAGCTCCACCGGGAGCCCTTCCGGGGTGCGGGACTTCGCGAGCTCGGCCAGTGCTTGCTTGACCAGCCGATCCTCCAGGGACTGGTACGACTCGACGACGATCCGCCCGCCGACCGGCAGCGCCCCCAGCGCGGCGGGCATGGCGCGGCGCAGCACCTCCAGTTCGCCGTTGACCTCGATCCGCAGCGCCTGGAACGTGCGCTTGGCCGGGTGCCCGCCGGTGCGGCGGGTGGCGGCCGGGACGGCGTCGTAGAGCAGTGCGACCAGGCGTCCGCTGGTGGTGAACGGCTCCTTTTCCCGCGCGGCCACGACGGCCTTGACGATCCGCTGCGCGAAGCGTTCCTCGCCGTAGTCCCGCAGGATCCGGATCAGCTCGCCGGGTGCGTAGGTGTTGAGCACGTCGGCGGCGGTGAACCCGGTGGTCGGGTCCATCCGCATGTCCAGCGGCGAGTCCTTGGAGTAGGCGAACCCGCGCTCGGCGCGGTCCAGCTGCATCGAGGAGACGCCGAGGTCGAACAGGATGCCGTCGGCTTTTTCGAGGCCCACGCTTTCCAGGGCCTCCGGGAGCCCGTCGTAGACCGTGTGGACGAAGTCGACGCGGTCGCCGTGGCGGGCCAGGCGTTCCGCGGACTTTTCGAGCGCGGCGGGGTCGCGGTCCAGCGCGACGAGCCGCAGCCGCGGGAAGGCCTCCAGGAGGGCGTCGGAATGCCCGCCGAGGCCGACCGTCGCGTCCACGAGGACGCCGTCGCGGTCGGCGAACACGGGAGTGAACAGCTCGACGATGCGGCTCAGCAGTACCGGGACGTGCTCGGGTGCCGTCATGGTGTTCCCTCCCCCTCTCTCGCCTGGGCGGCCCGGGGGGAAATATGGCGGATGCCGTCAGGTCCCTGTCCGCCCGCTGCTGACCTGGTACCGGGGAAGGTGCACCAGGGCCATTGAGCGGACAGAGGCCTCACGGCATCCGGGTGGGCTTCCCCTCATCGTGCGGACGGCGAACCTCTCGTCCCCCGACGACGAAGGTGCACCGCGACCACACGCCTAGAAGACGCCCGGCAGTACTTCCTCTCGAGCCTTCGCGTAGCTGTCTTCGTGCTCCTCCAGGTAGCCCTGCCACGCTTGGGCGTCCCAGATCTCCAGCCTGGTGATCGCCCCGATCACCACGCACTCCTTGCTGAGCCCCGCGTAGCGGCGGAGCTCGGGCGCGATGGTGATGCGCCCCTGGCCGTCCGGACGCTGCTCGTCCGTGCCGGCGAACAGGTAGCGCTGGTAGGCCCGAACCGCCTCGTTCGTGAACGGGGCCTCGGCGACCTTGCGCGCCATCTGCTCGAACTCGGCGCGGGGGAAGACGAAGAGGCAGTGGTCCTGCCCCTTGGTAAGCATCAGCCCACCCGCCAAGGCGTCACGGAACTTCGCGGGCAGCGCGAGCCGCCCTTTGTCGTCCAGCTTCGGGGTGTGGGTGCCGAGGAACACGGCCTCCACCTCCCTACCGCACCCGGTGGCGAACCACCGCCTGCGGCTACGGGGCTTCCCTTCCGCCCCACTGGCCACCACCGTACCCCACTTTTCACCACAGTCAACGCGACAAACGGGCAGACCACTCCGTCGGGTGTCCCGTTTGCGCAGGTCAGCAGGGTGGGGCCTGGTGGGGGGTGTGGTGGGGCACGGTGGCCAAGATCCCCCGCACCGGGGGCCGGAGCAACCTCAGCTGTTCCCCATGCGTCCGCATAACGGCCGCGAAAGAACCCTCCCGCCCCTCGAGTGGGGCGCAGTGGGGCCCGCAGTGGGTCAAGGTGGGGGAAACCGGTGGGGCCGAGTGGGGGGCACCCGTCCCGAAACCCGGATCCCGCGTGATCAGACCCGTATCCCGCGTGATCAGACCCGTATCCCGCGTGATCAGACCCGGAACTCGCGTGATCAGACCCGGAACTCGCGTGATCGAAGCCGGAACTCGCGAGTTACGTCCCTGATCACGCGAGTTACGTCCCTGATCACGCGAGTTACGTCCCCGATCACGTCGGTTCCGGCCCGGGTCACACCTCGGCGGGTCAGTCCTGCGGGGTGAGGAGGGCCGTGACGCGGGCCGCGAGGCGGGTGCTGTCGACCGGGCTGACCGTCACCCACTCCTGCCCACCCCGGCCCGGGGTCTTCGTCGCGCAATACGCGCCGACGTCGGTGTCGAACCAGGTCAAGCCGCCGACCCGGGTCACCCGGCCCGATCCCGAGCGACGGCTCACGCTGAACTGCCCCGCCGCGTACACCGGCCGCGCCTGGATCGCCCGGACCTCCTCGAGCTGGGCCGACGCCGGCCCCGAACCGGCCTCCGAAGCACCCGAGAGCGTCGACGCCGGGAGGCTGATGCCGTAGCCGGGGCCCGCCGACAGCTCCGGCAGGACGTCGACGATCGCCGTGGCGAGCTCGCCGTCGCGGATCGAGTCCAGCCCGATCGTCTGCTCCGGCTGGGTCGCCAGGACGCCGCGGCGGCCGCGGGCCGCGGTCACGGCGCGGAACGGCGTCGCCGCCGTCATGTCCGCCAGTGCCTCGCACGCGACGAACACGTCCGCGTCCGCGAGCAGGTTCAACCGCGCGGTCAGGGCCGGCTCCAGCCGGGACCCGTCGTGGAGCCCGCGCTCGGCGAGGTTGTCGTAGACGGCCTTCCGCACCTCGGCCCGTTCGGCGTCGGTCGCGCCGACGCTGCGGACGCTCAGCGGTTCCGGCGGGCGGTCGTGGCCGAGGTCGGTCCAGAGGATGTCGAACGCCGACGCCGAGACCCGGATCAAGCCCGCCCCAGCGCCGGCGGGGCGGGGAACGTCTCGGCGGGCACGTGGCCGCGCAGCGCGGTGTCCCGCGTCCGGAGGACGTCGATGGCCTTCTGCCGCGCGGCCTCCGCTTCGGCCCGGCGGGCGGCCATCTCCCCGGCCAGCCCGGCCAGGACGAGCACGTTCCCGCTGGACGCCGCGTCGCGGATCATCGACGCCGGGTCGTAGGTCACCGGCGGCGGCATGTCGGCCCGGGCCCGCGCGGCCGCCTCGGCCTGGGCACCGACCGCCTGCCCCACCGACGCCGAGACGGCGGCGGAGTGCGAAAGCCACTGCGCGGCCCGGCCCAGCGCCGCGCGCGCCGCGTCGCCCGCCGGGCCGCGCCAGTGCTCGTCGGAGGAAGCGACGAGCGCGGCGACGTCGGCTGTGGACTCCTGCAGCCGTTTCGCCAGCCCGTCCCAGCGCGCGCCGGTTTCGCCGGCGGCGACCGGGTCGTTGCCGCGCACGACCTCCGCGGCCATCGCCTCGTGGCTGTAGGCCTCGTACCGCGCGGTCGCGACGGGTGGTTCGGGCACGGCGCACCTCCTGGTCAGGGCAGCTTGGGTTCGACCAGCCCGGCCACCGTGCCCGCGCGACGGCACGCGAGCGGGGTGTCCGAGAAGCCGGTGTTGCTGACGTCGATCTGCACGCTGGCGTGGTCACCGACGCCGAGCAGCACAGCACAGGTGCCGTCGGCGGCCTTCTTGTCGGCGACCTTCAGCCCGGGGTGGCGGCCGACCGTCGTCTTCGTGGCGTTCTTCTTGGTGACGTCGAGATCGGCCAGGCCGTGTTGTTCGTCGAAGGTGACGGTGACGCCGAAGGTGGCGGGCACGGTCCAGTCGCACGCCCGGGCACCGGCGATGGTCTTGGGCTTCCCGAGCACGGTGACGCCGGCGGCCGACCGGTCCTGCGGGGAGAGCAGGGTGCAGGGATCGAGCGCGGTGAGACCGGTCGGCGAAGCGGACGGCGGAGGTACGGCGGGCGCGGAGGCCACCGCGGAGGTGTGCCCGACGGCGGCCGGCGGGGCGCTCTGCTGCCCGCACGCGGTGAGGAGGAGAGCGGAAGCGAGGAGAAGCCCACGGCCCCGCCCGTCGGTCCCCTTCGCGCGCACCGGCTCAGCCACCCGTGCAGTCCACGCCTTCGGCCGCCTGCTCGTCGGCGTGCTGGTACTTCGCCAGCGCCTCGCCGATCCGCCGCTTGAGCGTCTCCAGCTCCTTGCCGAACGCGGTCAGCTGCTGCACCGCCGAGCCCTGCCCGCCGATCCCGTACTCGGCCATGAACTCGCCGATCTCGCCGGCGTACCCGCCGCCCAGCGGCACGCTCCGGCCGAGCACCTTGGCTTCGCGGACCATCTCGCCGACGACGTCCTGCAGCCGGCCGAGCTTCGCGTAGGCGTCCGTGGCCAGCTCCGGCGCGACCGCGAAGCCGCGGACGTCGAAGGGCGGCTGGGTTCGCAGCTCGCTCATAAGCGGATACGCCTCTCCGTAGCCGGGCGACCTCGAACCGCAGCATACGACAGAGCAGGGTGTCAGCGGGAGCACCCAGAATCGGGTGAATACCCCCCTGATCGGGGTATCGTCGCTGATTGCGCAGTGTCATCGCGGGGTTCCAGCCCCCGGTTCGCCCGGGTTTGACACACTGGGTGGAAGGCTGGTCGCTGCGCGCGGACAGCAGCGAGGGGGCCGTTCGGCCCGGCGGTGCGCACACTGCGCGCGGCCATGCGCCACCAGGAGGTCGAGTGACGTCGAGAATCCAGTCTGCCGCGCCCGGATCGGGTGAGCAGGCATCCGGGCGGCCGCCTTACCCGGCGGAGCCCTCGGGCAACGGCCGGGTCCCCGGTCACCCCGGCAGAGTGCCGCTGGACGAACTGCACGACACCGCGCGGCGGATCGCCGCCAACGTGGAACGCGTGCTCGTCGGCAAGCCCGACGTCATCCGGATCGCGCTGGTCACCCTGCTCGCCGAAGGCCACCTCCTGGTCGAGGACGTGCCCGGCGTCGGGAAGACGTCGCTGGCCAAGGCGCTCGCCCGGTCGATCGACTGCACGGTCAGCCGCATCCAGTTCACCCCCGACCTGCTGCCGAGCGACGTCACCGGCGTCTCCATCTACAACCGCCAGTCCGGCGAGTTCGACTTCCGCCCCGGCCCGGTGTTCGCGAACATCGTGGTGGGCGACGAGATCAACCGCGCCTCGCCGAAGACGCAGTCGGCACTGCTGGAGTGCATGGAAGAGCACCAGGTCACCGTCGACACCACGACCTACCGGCTCGAAGAGCCGTTCATGGTGATCGCCACGCAGAACCCGATCGAGATGGAAGGCACGTACGCGCTGCCCGAAGCCCAGCGCGACCGCTTCACCGCGCGGGTTTCCATCGGCTACCCCGACCAGCAGGCCGAGCTGGCCATGGTCGACGAGCACGCCGGGCACAACCCGATCGAGGACCTGCAACCGGTGTCCGACGGCGAGACCGTGCACCGGCTGATCGAGACGGTCCGCGGCGTGCACATGGCCCCCGAGGTCCGCCGGTACGCCGTCGACGTCGTCGCGGCCACCCGGGGCGTCCCGGAGGTCCGGCTCGGCGCGTCCCCGCGGGCCACGCTGCACCTCGTCCGCGCGGCGCGGGCACAAGCCGCGCTGTCGGGCCGCGACTACGTCGTGCCGGACGACCTGCACACGGTGGCGGTGCCGGTACTGGCGCACCGCCTGATGCTGACCACGGAGGCCCACGCGGCCCGCCGGTCGGCGACCGACGTCGTGCGCGCGGTGCTGCACCGGGTGCCGGTGCCGCAGGGCACCCGGCCCTAGCTTTCACCGCCCGAAGGGGAAGAGAACGGCATGCTGCGTGCCCTGTCCGGCCTGACCACCCGCGGTCGCTGCCTCCTGGCCGCGGGGATCGCCGCCGCGGTGTGCTCGTTCGTGCTCAACGAGCGCGACCTGCTGCGGGTGGCGGTGTTCGTGGTGGCGCTGCCGCTGCTGGTCGCCGCGTTCATCTCGGCGACGCGGCTGCGCATCGGCGCCACCCGCACGCTGCGCCCGCAACGGGTCGCGGTCGGCGGCAACGGCGAGGTGCAGCTGGAGCTGTGGCGCAGCGGGCGGCTGCCCGCCGGCGAGATCCTCCTCGAAGACGGCGTGCCGTACGCGCTGGGTTCGCGGCCGCGGTTCGTCGTCGAGCGGCTCCCGCACGACCGGCGCGTCGCGCTGCGCTACCCGCTGCAGCCGGTGCTGCGCGGGATCCAGCAGGTCGGGCCCCTGCGCGCGACGATCACCGACCCGTTCGGGCTGTGCGAGTTCGAGCGCGAGCTGATCGGGCACTCACGGCTGGTCGTCGTGCCCCGCGTGGTCCCGCTGTGGGGCCTGCCGAGCGGCGCGGGCATCGGCGTCGGCGACGACGGCACGGTCCGGCTGCACGCCGGGCAGGGCGAGCCCGACGTGATCGTCCGCCAGTACCGCCAGGGCGACGACCTGCGGAAGGTGCACTGGCGCTCGACGGCCCGCCGCGACGAGATCATGGTCCGCGTCGAGGAACGCCCGTGGCGCGGCGGCACGACGGTGCTGCTGGACCACCGCGCGGCCGCGCACCACGGCGCCGGCCCGGCGGCGAGCCTGGAGTGGGCGGTGGCGTTCGCGGCGTCGGCGGCCCTGCACCTGCGCCGGTCCGGCCACCGCGTCCGGCTGGTGAGCGAGCACGGCGTCACGCTGGCGGACACCCCGGGCGAGGGCGGCGACCACTACGACCACGTCGTGCTCGACGCGCTGGCGGCCCTGCAGCCGGCGCACCAGCGCGACATCACGCTGGCCGGGGACCCGGCCGAGGGCCAGGAGCTGATCGCGGTGCTCGGCACGGTGAGCACGGAGGCGGTGCACGAGCTGACCCAGTACCGCCCGCGCGGCATCAGGAGCCTGGCGGTCCTGCTGGACACGCCGACGTGGTCGGCGGGGGTGAGCGCCCCGGAGCAGCGGGCGGCGGCCACGGAGGACTCGGCGGCACTGCTGCGCGCGGCCGGCTGGGGCGTGATCGTGGCGGGCCCGGGTTCGCCGATGCCGCAGGTCTGGGCCGAGCTGTGCCGCAGCGGCGCACGTCGCGGCACCCTGATCGGAGGGCCGCGATGAGCAGCACCGCACCACGACGCACCGCAGCACCTCGACCCGGAGGGGCCGCGATGGGCACCGCACCCCAGCACACCGCCACCCACCGCAGCACCTCGACCGGAGGGCCGCGATGAGCACCGCCGCACCGCCGCGGAAGTTCGAGCGGCCCGCACCCCGGCCGGAACGACCGCTGTCCGCCTGGCGCAGCAGCGTTCTCGCGCCCGTCGCCGCCGGGGTCGCCACCCTCTGCGCCGCGACCTCGGTCACCAGCGTCGTCACTGGCCTGGCCTGGTTCGGGTACCTGTTCGTCGCCGTCCTGCTCATCGGGGCTTCCGGGCTGGCCCTCCGCTCGCTGCAGGTGCCGACCGTCCTGGTCGGCTTGGGGCAGCTGCTCGTCCTGCTCTTCCTCATCACCGGCGCCTTCACCACGCACGGCATCCTGCAGGTCATCCCCGGCCCGGAGGCGTTCGCCGAAATCGGGACCACGCTGTCGAGCGCCGCCGAGCAGATCCGCGTCGGCTTGCCGCCGGTCGAGGGCAGCCAGCCGATCCTGTGCCTCGTCACCATCCTGATCGGCCTGGTCGCCGTCCTCGTCGACACCCTGACCGTCGCCGCCGCGGCGCCCGCGGCGACCGGGCTCGTGCTGCTCTGCGTCTACGCCGTGCCGGCCGCGCTGAGCGAGGAAATGCTGCCGTGGTGGACGTTCCTGCTCGGCGGGGCGGCCTTCGCCGGCCTGCTGGCCGTCGACGGCCAGCACCGGCACCAGCGCTGGCGCACCCGGGAGGCCCCCGGGCGCAGCGGCAAGCCGGGGGTGCTGTCCGCGCCGGTTGCGGTCGTCTGCGCGGCGATCGTGCTCGGCCTGCTGGGCGGGGCGATCACGTGGGTCGGCACGATCGGGCGGATGCCGTTCGGCGAGAGCGGCAGCGGCCCGGGGGCGGGCTCCGGCGGCTTCGGCATCCAGCCGTTCACCGAGCTGCGCGGCATGCTCGACCAGGGGTCGAACCGCGAGCTGTTCAAGGTCCGCGGCCTCGGCACCGACCGGCGGCTGATGCGCGCGATGACGCTGGACACCTACTACCCGAACAAGGGCTGGGGCCTGCACGACGAAGGCCGTTCGCAGCAGGGCGTCCCGGTCGGGCCGCAGCTGCCGCCCGCCCCGGGCGACGACGGCACGGGCACCGCGCGCCGGATCGACGTCGAGCCGACCAGCTGGCGGGACAACTGGCTGCCGGTGTACGGCGCGCCGCGCGTCATCGACGGCGCGGGCAGCGGCTACCTCTACGACCAGATCAGCGGCACGGTGTTCACCACCCGCAGCGAAGCCCCGCCGGGGTACACCGAGTACGCGTCGCTGAGGGAGCCGACGGCCGCCGAGCTGCGCGTGACCTCGCGGGTCGACGACCTGCCGCCGCGCTACACCCAGATCGACCGGGTCGACGACCGCGTCCGCGCGAAGACCGAGCAGCTGATCACCGGCGCGGCCAACGACTTCGACCGGGCCTCGGCGATCTGGCGCTACTTCACGGCGCAGAACGGGTTCGTCTACGACACGAAGACCGCGCCGGTGACCGACACCGACGCGCTCACCGACTTCATCCTCAACGGCAAGCGCGGCTTCTGCGAGCAGTTCGCGTCGGCGATGGGCGTCATGCTGCGGGTGGCGGGCATCCCGTCGCGCGTGGCGATCGGTTTCACGCCGGGCGTGCAGGTCAACGACTACCTGTCGATCACCACCCAGGACGCGCACGCGTGGGTCGAGGCGTACTTCGGCGACAAGGGCTGGGTGACGTTCGACCCGACGCCGCTGTCCGACGGCCGCGGCATCACCCCGTCGTACCTGCAGGCCGGCCCGCAGAACGGCAACCAGCCGGACGACACCCAGGTGGCGCCGAGCACGGTCCAGTCGAGCGCGGCACCGACCGGCGTTCCGCGCGACAACGAGCCGAACGTCCCGGCGCAGACGGCCAAGGACGCTTCGGGCAGCGACGACTGGCTGTTCGACCTCGCCCTGGTGCTCGCCGCGCTGGGAGCGGGCGCCCTGATCGTCGCGGCGCTGCTGCGGCGGTCGCTGGGCCGCGGGCGCACGCGGCCGGGGGACGGCGCGCCGCCACCAGGGCCGGCGGACGGTGACCGGAGCGAGGGTGCACTGCTGGTGCGGGCACCGGCGCCGGTGGCGGCACCGTCCCGCCTCCAGGCGCTGCTCGGCTGGCTGCCGCTGCTGGCGGTGGGCTTGTGGATCACCGCGCTGGGTCTTCTCGCGGCGACGGTGGTCTGGTGGCTCGGCGTGCTGGTGGTGGTCCTGCAGCTCGCGGCGGCCGGCCCGGCGCTGATCCGCGAGGTCGTCCGCCGACGGCGCTTGCAGCGCATCGTCCAGCAACAGCCGGGCGCGGCCGACGCGGCCTGGGCGGAGCTGCGCGCGGAGTGCGCGGACCGCGGCCTGCCGATCCCGAGCAGCGACACGGTCCGCGTGGCGGGCCAGAAGCTGGCGGCCAAGCACCACCTGGACGACGAGGGCCGCGAAGACCTCCGGACGGTCATCGGCGTCCTGGAGAGATCGTGGTACGGCGAGGACGACGCACCTCAGCCCGATCTCCCGCCGGCCTTCGAGGGCCTGCGGCGGAGCCTTCGCCGCAACGCGCCGCTGTCCTGGAAGGGGAAGTTGTTCCCCCGTTCGGTCTTCCGCAACCGCGACTGACCCCCGAGCACGCGAGTTCCGCCTTCAATCACGCGAGTTCCGGTTCTGAACACGCGAGTTCCGGGCTCGATCACGCGAGATCCGGTTCTGAACACGCGAGTTCCGGGGCCGATCCGCAGGCCAGAGCAGGTCACCCGCGTGGGGGTCACCCACTGTCACCGCAGCTGGACAGCCCACGCGGGCTGGTTGAGCACACAAGAAGATCCGCGTCCCTCCGTTCGGCGGGACGCGGATCTCGTGGTCTTGCGGCGCTACTGCTCCTCGAAGCGCTGGCGGAAGCGCTCCTCCATCCTCTGGGTGAAGGAACTCCGGCGACCCGATGGCTTGCCGCCGCGGGTGGCTGGTCCACCGGCCTTCCCGTCTCCGTCGGCACCGTGCCGAATCGATGTGACGGCCATCATGACTCCGAAGAACATCACGAGGAACCCGAGCACGCTGATCAGCGGGATGTCGGCCACCCGGAACTGCGGCACCACCACGCCCAGCACCAGCAGGGCCACGCCCACTACGAACAGGGCGATGCCCTGAATACGCCGTCGGCGAGCGGGGCGACGCAACCGGGTGCCACGCACCGTGGATGCGAACTTGGGGTCCTCGGCATAGAGCTCGCGCTCGATCTGATCGAGCAGCCGCTGCTCATGCTCGGAGAGTGGCATCTTTCCTCCTCCGGCACAGCTGTCGCGGGCGCCGGGCCGCGCAACGTCCTGGACCCAACAGCCAACCCCAGGCGGGGTGGCACTGTCCAGGATACGAGGCCCGCGCCCGCACGACTACCCGATCCCGCATCCAGAAGGGATCGAATTGGGCTAAATCCCGCCCGGAGGGCGTTGCGGACCGTCACCGCCGCCGATCGTGACCGTTTTGCCGCCCGACCGCCGTTGTGGGGGAACGCCGCCGAGTCGAAGATCACCGTCCGTGCCGTCACCCCTCCCGAGGCCCCAGTAACGACGCGGGGCGCACCGCCGCCGAACCGAACTTCGACCGCGCGACGTCCGCCGCCACCTCCGCGTCGCGCCAGCGCGGCGCCGGCGAGTCGAACACCAGCTGCTCCCCCGCCTCCCCCGTGTCCAGCCCTTCGACGCGGACGCCGATCAGCCGCACGGCCCCGGTCGGCGCGTGTTCGGCCAGCAGCGCCACGGCGACCGCGTGGATCTCGCGCGCCACGTCCGTCGCCGAGACCAGCGTGCGGGCCCGGGTGATCGTCCGGAAGTCCGCGAAGCGCACCTTGATCGAGACCGTCCGGCCGCGCAACCCGCGCCCCCGCAGCGTCGCGCCGACCCGCTCCGAAAGACGCAGCAGCTCCAGCCCCAGCGAGGCCCGGTCGTGCCGGTCGACGTCGAAGGTGTGCTCCGCGCCGATCGACTTCTCCGGCGACTCGACCTCGACCGACCGCTCGTCCACCCCGTGCGCCAGCCGGTACAGGTGCTCGCCGGCCGCGGTGCCCAGCGACTTCTTCAGCCGCTCCGGCGGGAAGGCGGCGACGTCGGCGATCGTGGCCAGGCCCAGGCGCCGCAGGTGCTCCTCGGTCCGCGCGCCGACGCCCCACAGCGCCGACACCGGCAGCGGGTGCAGGAACGCCAGGGTCTCCGCCGCGGGCACCACGACCATGCCGTCCGGCTTCGCCATCCCCGACGCCAGCTTCGCGACGAACTTGACCTTCGCCACCCCCACCGAGCAGGTGATCCCGTGCTCGGCCGCGACCCGCGCGCGGATCTGCGCGCCCAGCGAAGCCGGGGTGGCACCCAACCGCCGCAGCGCCCCGCTGACGTCCAGGAACGCCTCGTCCAGGCTGAGCGGTTCGACCAGCGGCGTCAGCTCGCGGAAGATGCCCATGACGCCGCGGGAGACCTCGCCGTAGAGCCCCGACGTCGGCGGGATGTTGATCAGGTGCGGGCACAGCCGCTTCGCCGTCGAGAACGGCATGGCCGAGCGCACGCCGAACTTCCGCGCCGGGTAGTTCGCCGCGGCCACGACGGCCCGCGGGCCGCCCCCGGACACCACGACCGGCTGGTCCGCGAGCTCGGGCCGGGTCCGCAGCTCGACCGACACGAAGAACGCGTCCATGTCGACGTGCAGCAGCCCGCACCCGGTGTCGTCCGGCGCCGGTTCCCCCGGCCGGACGCGGAACCGGCCCATCCCGCCCGGCAGCTCAGCGTTTCGCCCCACACCGGGGACGCTACCGGCCACCACCGACAGTTTTCGGGGGGCTCGGGTGGCGAAGCCCCCGACCTGGGGCAAAGCCCCAGAGGTCACTGCCAGTTTTCGGGGGGTTCGGGTGGCGAAGCCCCAGAAGTCATCGCCGGTTTCGGATCACCGGGGAGCGCGACGGCGGAAACCCGCGGAACCGGCTCAGGCCGGGCGCGCCACCGCGTGCAGCCGGCCGGCGATCTCCCGCAGCGCCGGCGTGGCCGCCGCCACCCGCTCGAACTCCGCCAGCTCGTCGTCCCGGACGTCGCCGGTGACCAGGTCGGAGATCACCCGGTCGCCCTGCAGCAGCGTCACTTCGAGGCCCGCGGCCTCCAGGTCGGCGCGCAGCCCGGAGGCGGAGAAGCGCCGCAGCACGGTGTCGCCCGGGGCGACGCCGTCGCCGCTCTCGAGCAGCTGCCGGGCTTCGCCGACCCGGCCCGCCAGCGCGCGGTGGAGCACGGCCGCGTGGCGGTTCGCCACCAGCACCGACACCGCGCCACCCGGCGCCACCGCCGTCGCCAGCGCCGTGAGCACCGCCGCCGGGTCGTCGACGATCTCCAGCAGCCCGTGCGCCAGCACCAGGTCGGCCGAGCCGGCCTCGACGTACCGGCCCAGTGCGTCCGAGTCGTCCGCGACCACGGTGATCAGCTCGGAGACGCCCTCCTCCTCGGCCCGGCGCTGCAGCGTGGCCAGGGCGTTCGGGCTCGGCTCGACGACGGTCACCCGGCAGCCCGCCGCCGCGAACGGCACCGCCCAGCCGCCGCTGCCGCCACCCACGTCGACGACGCGGGGATGCTCGGCACCCCGGGCGCGGGCGGCCTCGATCTCGGCCTCGAGCACCCGGCGGACGGCGCCCGAACCCCGGGCGGCCACGGTCTCCGTCTTCATGTCGCACAGGGTAGTGCCCGCCCCCGCCCGCCTCCCGAGCTCCTCCCTTCGAGTGAACGGCCCTTGCCCGGCGGCACCTCCGGCCCGCACCCGTAGGCTGGACTTCGTGCACACGGTCGCCGTACTCAGCCTCAAGGGAGGCGTCGGCAAGACGACGGTCGCTCTCGGTATCGCGTCCGCCGCCTTGCGTAGAGGCACGCGGACGCTGGTGGTCGACCTCGACCCGCAGGGCAACGCCACCACCTCGCTCGACCCGCCCTTCACCGACGCCACCCTCGCGGACGTGCTCGAGACCCCGACCCGGGAAACGCTGGAACGCGCGATCGCCCCGAGCGTCTGGAGCGAAGACGTCGACGTCCTCGTCGGCACCGAAGAGCTCGAGCTGCTCAACGACCCGGACGCCGACAGCGAGCGCCTGGCGAACTTCTCCCGCGCACTGGACGAGCTGCACCGCACGCCGCTGCGCGAAACGCCGTACGAGCTGGTGATCCTGGACTGCCCGCCGTCGCTGGGCCGCCTGACGAAGTCGGCGCTGGTCGCCGCGGACAGCGCGCTCATCGTGACCGAGCCGACGATGTACGCCGTCGCCGGAGCGTCTCGCGCCCTGGAAGCGATCGAGAAGATCCGCAAGGAGCTCAACCCGGAGCTGCGCCCGATCGGCGTCCTGGTGAACAAGCTGCGCGTGCGCTCCTACGAGCACCAGTTCCGGATCGCCGAGCTGCGCGAGAACTTCGGCTCGCTGGTGATGCCGACGGCGATCACCGACCGGCTCGCGGTGCAGCAGGCCCAGGGTGCGTGCAGCCCGATCCACGAGTGGCACTCGCCGGGCGCCCAGGAGATCGCGCTGACGTTCAACATGGTGCTGGCGAAGATCCTCCGCTCGAACCGCGCGGGCCGGCACCGCGTCGCCGGCGAAGAACCCGAAGGCCCGGACTGGCCCGAAGGTCCGGCCCCGGAGACCCCCGAGGCGGACACCGAGGTGTCCGAATCCGCGGGGTGAGCCGTGCCCGAAGGTGACACCGTCTTCCTGGTCGCCAAGCGTTTCGCGAACGCGATGACCGGGAAGACGTTGCTGCGCGGCGAATTCCGCGTGCCGCAACTGGCCACTGTGGACCTGTCCGGCCGCGAGGTGCTCGGCGTCGGGACGGTGGGCAAGCACCTGTTCACCCGCTTCTCCGGCGACCTGACCCTGCACTCGCACCTGATGATGGACGGGATGTGGGACGTCTACCCGGCCGGGGCGAAGTGGCGACGGCCCGGCCACCACGCCCGGGTGATCTTCACCGCGGCCGACGTCCAGGTGATCGGCTTCCGCGTCCACGACCTGAAACTCGTGGCCACGAGCAAGGAACGCGACCTCGTCGCCCACCTCGGCCCGGACCTGCTGGATCCGGAGTGGACGGACGAGCACGCGGCCCGCGCGAGCGCGGCGCTGGCGGCGGACCCCGCGCGTGAGCTCGGGCTCGCCCTGCTCGACCAGCGCGTGCTGGCCGGCGTCGGGAACCTCTACAAGTGCGAAATCGCCTTCCTGCTCGGGGTGACGCCGTGGACGCCGGTGTCCGAAGTGGACACCGAGCGCACGGTCGCGCTGGCCCGCAAGCTGCTGCTGGCCAACGCCCTCGCCGGGCGCTTCGACCAGAGCACCACCGGCCACCTCGACCGCAACCGCAAGAACTGGGTGTACGAGCGGACCCGCCAGGGTTGCTTCCGCTGCGGCGGCAAGCTCCTGGTCCGCACGCAGGGCCACGACGTCCAGCGACGGCCGACGTGGTTCTGCCCGAAGGACCAGACGGGTCCGTACCCGGCGCAGTAGGCTGGATCACGTGACGACGTTCAAGCTCCCGCTCTACGGGGCCGACACCGAACGCGGCGACCTCGCTCCCTGAGCCGTTCGCGCTCCTTCCCGTCACCTCTTCCACCCCTCCCAGGGAGCTCGGTCATGCCCGGAATCCGCACCGGGCAGGCGCTGCGCGCGTTCGCGCACGCCCTGCCCAAGGTCGAACTGCACGTCCACTTGGTCGGCTCGGCGAGCCTGCCGACCGTCCTGGAGCTCGCCCGGCGCCGCCCCGCCGCCGGTGTCCCCACCGATGAGCGCGAGCTCGCGGAGTTCTTCACCTTCCGCGACTTCGCCCACTTCCTCACCGTGTACCTCGCGGTCACCTCGCTCGTGCGCGACCGCCACGACGTCCACACGCTCGTGACGGGTCTGGCGGCGGACCTCGCCGCGCAGAACTGCCGCTACGCCGAAGTCACCGTGACGCCGTACAACCACCTGCTCGACGGCATGCCGGGCGACGACCTGCTGGCCGGGCTCGCGACCGGCCGGGCCCGCGCCGCCGAACTGGGCGTGGAACTGGCCTGGTGCTTCGACATCCCGGGCGAAAAGGGCATCCGGGCCGGGCAGGAGACACTCGTGTTCGCGCTGCGCGAACGGCCCGAGGGCCTGGTGTCGTTCGGGCTCGGCGGCCCGGAGCTGGGCGTCGGGCGGGCGCGGTTCGAGCCGTACTTCACGCGGGCGCGGGAAGCCGGGCTGCACAGCGTCCCGCACGCCGGGGAGACCACCGGGCCGGCCACGATCTGGTCCGCGCTGCACGACCTCGGCGCCGAGCGCATCGGCCACGGCACCAGCTGCGCGAGCGACCCCGCACTGCTCGAACACCTTGCGGCACACCGGATCCCGCTCGAAGTGTGCCCGACGTCGAACGTGCGGACCGGCCAGGTCCCGGACCTCGCCGCGCACCCGGTCCGGCGGATGCTGGACCACGGCGTCGTCGTGACGCTCAACACCGACGACCCGCCGATGTTCGGCGCCACACTCACCGGCGAGTACGTCGCCGTCGCCGGGACGCTCGGGCTGACCGCGGCCGAACTGGCCCGGCTCGCGGAGAACGCCGTCGAGGCTTCCTTCCTCGATGAGCAGCGCAAAGCCGTCCTGCGGAACGAGATCACAGAAATGACGTTGCCGCGCACCACCGACTTCGCCTAGCTTGGAAGTACACGAGAGAGGAGGTGGTCCAAAGTTGTATATCGACAGGACTCGTGAGGTGGCTGTCCGCTAGCGGATGGCACGTGGAGGACTTTGAGCAGCGCTACAGCTGAGCCACCTTCGGCTCATCGCCTGCTCCACGTGATGCCTGATAGCGAATACCAGGCAGTCACCGTGCCCCCGGGGTTTCCGAGCACCAGTCCGGCTCGGACTCAAGCGTTTGACGGCGCTTGAGAGGAACCCCGGGGGTTCCTTCATGCGCTCATTTGTGCAGGTCATGCCACCCGGCGTAGCAAGACGACCGTCCGGCGATCAGCGATTTGCCGTTCCGTCCCCCGGACGGCTGAAGCTCGCTAGCCTGGACGCATGCTCAGGCCCGACTACCCCATCACCACGGCGCGGCTGATCCTGCGCCCGTTCACGTCCGGGGACCTCGACGCGCTGAACTCCTTCCAATCCCGCGCCGACGTCGCCCGCTACCTGTACTGGGGCCCGCGCAGCCGCGCCGAGTCGGCCGCCGCGCTCGCCAAACGGGTGCACAGCTCGACGTTGACGAAGGAAGGGCAGCTGCTGGCCGTGGCGGTCGAGCTGGCCGCGACGGGGCAGCTCATCGGCGACCTGAACCTGGAGTGGCTGAGCAGCGAACACCGCCAGGGCGAGGTCGGCTTCGTCTTCCACCCGGACCACCACGGCAAGGGCCTGGCCGCGGAGGCGGCCACCGAGCTGCTGCGGCTGGGCTTCGAAGACCTGGGGCTGCACCGCATCATCGGCCGCTGCGACGGCCGGAACACCGCGTCCACCGCGCTGATGGAACGCCTCGGCATGCGCCGCGAGGCGCACCTCAGGGAGAACGAGATCGTCAAGGGCGAGTGGACCGACGAGCTGATCTACGCGATGCTCGAGGACGAGTGGAAGGACCGCGATTAGTGGTCGCCTTCACTCCGGCGTGACGCTCGGGTAGCGGCTCCCGGGCGGTTTGGCAGCATGGGGGCGTGTTCTTCGACAAGATCGTCCGCCCGGCGCTGTACCGGCTGTCCTACCACGACCCCGAACTGGTGCACGAGCGCACGATCAGTCTCCTGGCCCGGCTCGGCAAGGCCGCGCCCGCGCTGGGTGGCGCGCTCCGCGTCGACGACCCGGTGACCGTGCTGGGCCTCCGGTTCCCCAACCGCGTCGGCCTGGCCGCCGGGATGGACAAGAACGGCCGCGCGCTGCCCGCGTGGGCCGCGCTGGGCTTCGGGTTCGTCGAAGTCGGCACGGTGACGCGGCTGGCGCAGCCGGGCAACCCGAAGCCGCGGCTGTTCAGCCTGCCGGCGAGCGACGCGGTGATCAACCGCATGGGCTTCAACAACGACGGCGCCGAAGCCCTCGCGGCCAAGCTCGGCCGCGACGGCAAGCCGGGCGTCCCGCTGGGGATCAGCATCGGCAAGTCGAAGGTGACGCCGCTCGAGGACGCCGTCGAGGACTACCGGTTCTCGTTGCGGGCGTTGCACCCGTACGCGGACTACTTCGCGATCAACGTCAGCTCGCCGAACACGCCGGGGCTGCGGCAGCTGCAGGACCGCACCGCGCTCGCCGAACTGCTCGGCGAGCTGCGTTCGACGTCGCTGGAGCTCGCCGGCGGCGGTTCGCCGACGCCGGTGCTGGTGAAGGTCGCGCCCGACCTGACCGACGACGCGCTGGCCGAGCTGCTGGAGGTCGCGCTCGAACACGGCGTCGCCGGGATCATCGCCACGAACACGACGTTGGCGCGCGACGGCATCGCCCCCGCGGAAAGCGGCCTGGCCGGACAGGCGGGAGGACTGTCCGGCCGGCCGCTGACCACCCGCGCGGCCGAGGTCGTGCGGTTCGTGCACGACCACACCGGCGGGAGCCTGCCGATCATCGGCGTCGGCGGGATTCTGGGCCCGGACGACGCGATCCGGCTCGTCGACGCCGGCGCGTCGCTCGTGCAGCTGTACACGGGCTTCGCGCTGCACGGGCCGGGTTTGGTGCGCCGCGTCAGCCAGGGTCTCGCAGCCCGGCGGTAGACGCGAAGCGCACGTAGCCGCGCCAGGACTCGTAGCGCTCCAGGCCGGGGCCCTCGGCGTCCGGGTCACAGCGCACCGCCAGCGGGGTGGTGCCGTCGGCCAATTCGACGCGCTCCAGGACGAACGGCGGCTTCAGCGCCGCCGCGAAGCGCTCGAACGCGGCCGGGGACAGCCGCCAGCTCTCGCCGTCGAGGCCCGTGTCGCCGTCGAGGACCCCCGGCTGTGGTGGTTCGGTGTCGAGGAGCACCATCCGGTAGCCCTCGGTGGTCCGGACCGGTCCGGTGAACCGGGCGCCGAGCGCGGTGAGGTCGGCGTTGAGCGGCTGGCCACGCAGGTGCGCGCCGAACACCACGACGTCCTCCCCCGGCTCGGGGTAGGGCGTCATCGGCTCGTCCGTGCAGACAGTCGCCAGATCGAGGGCGATCTGGTCTTCGAACGCGCGCGTCAGGAAGGTGACGCCGAAGGGACGGCGGTCGCCCGGGAGCACCGGAACCGTCACCGAGGCCACGTCGAGGAGGTTCGCGAAGGCCGTGCAGGAGGCCAGGCGGTGGCCCACGCCGGCCGGGTCGGCCAGCGCTTCGGCGATCCCGGGGTGCTCCGGCACGGTCGGCACGAGGAGGGCGTCGAAGCCGTCGAACCCCTGCTCGGACACGGAGACCGGGGTGAGCACGGCGCCCGCCGCGGTCAGCCGGGCGACGACGGACCCGAGCGCCAGGCTCGCCGCCTCGCCGAGGGGGAGGTCGGCGGGGTAGGCGATCCGCGGGTGCTCGCCGGCGCCGAGCCGCACGTCGGCGGGCCAGGAGCGGTCGCCGCCGGTCAGCAGGGTGAGCGCGCGGTGGGCCGCGACCAGGCCGTTCGCGTACACGGAGACGTTGTCGGCGGCGGGCAGCAGGCCGCGCGTCGGCTTCACCGCGACGACGGCGTTCAGCGCCGCCGGGACGGCGCCCCCGGTGCTCAGCGCCAGGTCGACGACGCCGAGCGCGACGGCGACGGCAGCGCCGTTGCCGCCGGCCTTGGTGCGGTCCCAGGCGCCGGAGATCAGGGCGGCACCGGTCTTGCCGAGAACGACGGCACCGGCGGCGGTGAGCCGGGTGACGACCGCGGCGCTGGTCTCCGGCACGCCGTGGCCGGACGGCTGGGCGGCGACGTCGATCAGGTCCTGGACGGCGATGACCGTGCCGGCCAGCGGGAGGACTTCCCCGGCCTTGACGCGTTCGTCGACGGCCTTGGCGTCGACGAGGACGTCTTCGACGGCGCGGAGGGTGGTCCAGAGTTCGGGGCGGCCGGCCTCGGTGAGGCGTTCGAAAGCCGCGATGACGCGCTGGGAGGCGGTGGGTGGAGTGATCGGCACGGGGTCCGGGTCCGGCGGGAGCGTGTTCACGGGGCGTCCTTTCCTCGGCGGTCGAGAAAGTCCACTGTGTACGGTCGGTGCCGGCGATCCTCAGTGCACGGCGGGCCTCCCGGCGAGTGACACCTCTGCATGCATGACAGAAACGTTAGGCTGCGGACGTTTCCGTAGCCACCAGTTTCCGATTACGCGCGGGTTTCGGCCCCGGAAGGTGAACAGGGGGCGACGCCGGGGTGAAACGCACGATCACGCACGCGCCGTGACGACCAGCCGGATCGACCGGTTGGCGGCACCCGAACGGCCGAGTTTCAGATCCCAACGGCCCAATACCGGCCCGATCCGCGTGATGGAGGCCGTAACTCGCGTGACTGGAGGGTCGACACGCGTGATTCGGGAGCCGACACGCGTGATTCTCGGGTCGACACGCCGGACAGCGGGCCGGCTTGCCGTGTCGACCCTTCAATCACGTGTGTCGACCCTTCAATCACGTGTGTCGACCTCGGGATCACGGGAGGTGCGGGTCAGGAGAGTTCGCGGAGGGCCATGGCGAGGCCGGCCAGGTGGTCCGTGGCGTCGGTGAGGGCCTGCTTGGACGTCACCAGGCCGTCGCCGGCGGCGGCGACCGTGTGGCCGGCCGCGGCGACCAGGCCGCGGTAGCCCTCGAGGCCGTCGTCGAGTTGCTCGCGGAGCTTGGCCACCGCTGCGTCGAGGGCGGGCTTCTCGCGGGCGGGTGCCGAGTCGCGGCCGCGCTCGATCGCGTGGATGCGGGCCGCCAGGCCGCGCAGCGCGGCTGCCGCCTCGGTCGCCGTCTGACGGGCGTCGGCGACGGACACTTCCGAGACCGGGGGCGTCCCCAGCGAAGACGGTACCGAGAGCTGGCGCAGCAGCTCCGTCAGCGACGCCTCGCACTCGGCGAGGCGTTCCATCGGCTCGCGGGCCGCCGAGCGGGCGGGAGGCAGCGGCGGCGGGCCGGCCGGTGCCGCCGGGATCGGGGTGCGCTTCAGTTCGCGCAGCTTGAGGCCGGAGCGGACGCTGAACGTGCCGAACACGACGGCCGCGGCGAACCCCGCGATCGCCTGCGGCATCATCGGCGTCGCCGCGGCGCTCATCCAGCCCATCCCGGCCGCGACGGTGAGGACGCCGCACAGGATCGTCAGCAGGATCCACAGCGTCAGCGCGCGGGACGTCCGGCGCTTGCGGCGTTCGAGCTTCGCGGCCGGGTGGTTCCAGCGGTCCCACTTGGCCCGGGCCTCGGCGAACGCCGGGACCTGGCTCGCCATGGACGACAGCGAGGCCGTCATGTCCGGCCGCCGGACCGGCGGCCGCTGCAGCGGGTTCGGACGCGGCGGTGCGGGCTTCCCGCCGGCCTGGTCGGCCGGCGGGAAGTACTTCTGCACCTTTTGGAGCTTTTCCTGGGCGCGCACGGCGTAGTCGGGCAGCTTCTCGATGTGCTTCTCCAGCTTCGCGCTCAGCTCACTGAAGTCACGCCGTCTGCCCTGCTGCCCCATGGTGCACGCCCCCTTCGATGTGGTCAGGCCGGGTTCTTGCCCTGCTCGGCCTGGACGCGCGCCTGGATCTCACGCTGGATGTCGGCCTGGCTGCTCGCCGCCGGAGCCGCCTTGCCGCCATCGGTCACCTGGGCGACCGAGTCACCGTGCATCGACGCGCGGATCTGCTGCAGCCGCGACTGGCCGGCCATCTGCGTGGTGGAGGCCTGGACCTCCATCATGCGCCCCTGGACCGAGTTCTGCGCCAGCTCCGCCGAGCCCAGCGCCGTGGTGTAGCGCTTCTCGATCTTGTCGCGGACCTCTTCCAGCGACGGCGTGTTGCCCGGTGCCGCCAGCTGGCTCATCTGGTTCAGCGAGGCGGAGACCTGCTCCTGCATCTTCGCCTGCTCCAGCTGCGAGAGCAGCTTGGTGCGCTCGGCCAGCTTCTGCTGCAGCATCTGCGAGTTGCGCTCCACGGCCTTCTTGGCCTGGGCCGCGGCCTGCAGCGACTGGTCGTGCAGCGTCTTCAGGTCCTCGATGCTCTGCTCGGCCGTGACGAGCTGCGTCGCGAAGCTCTCCGCGGCGTTCTCGAACTCGGTGGCCTTCTGCTCGTCGCCCTTGGAGCGGGCTTCGTCGGCGAGGACCAGTGCCTGCCGGGTCGAGGCCTGGAGCTTCTCGACCTCGCCGAGCTGCCGGTTGAGCTTCATCTCCAGCTGCCGCTGGTTGCCGATCACGGAGGCGGCCTGCTGCGTCAGCGCCTGGTGGTTGCGCTGCGCCTCCTCGATGGCCTGCTGGATCTGTACCTTCGGGTCGGCGTGCTCGTCGATCTTCGACGAGAACGCCGCCATCATGTACTTCCAGAACTTCACGAACGGGTTGGCCATCTCCTCCGCCTGCCTTCTTGCGTCCCACGGGCCTTGGTAACTCGGGGTGGGGCGTCACTCCCCTGCATCTGCAACGCACCGACCCCGGCGTCGGGTTCCATCGTGTCAGGTCGGCCACGTCCGTTCCAGGCGACCCCGGGGGATTTCAGGGTTCGCCCCTGATCACCCCTGGAGGTAACGCCGACGGCCCCGGGCGGGTTGCCCGGGGCCGTCGGCCGAAATCAGGGGTGAAACGGTGCTCTAGGCGACCGATCGGGGCGAGCACACCTCGGCCCCGTCCACGCCCTCAGGCGGCGATCGTGGAAGCCAGCTTGGGCTGCCCGATCGTCGTCCGCAACGTCGTGTTCATCCTCGGTGCGGGCGAAACCCGCAGGTCGGCGAGGTCGTTCCCGATCAGCTCCGACATCAGGCGGCCGCCTTCGATGCCGGCCGCCGAGGCCTCGGCGCCCCGCTTCTCCCGGGGCGTGCCTTCCACGATCCGCTCGTCGACCGGTGGGACCTCGACGTTGTCGAGAGCCGAAACGTCCGCCGCCACGTTGTGCAGCAGCTCGCCGAGCGGAAGGTCCAGGGCCTGGCAGATGGACGCGAGCAGTTCGCTCGACGCCTCCTTCTGGCCCCGTTCCACCTCCGAGAGGTAGCCGAGGCTGACCCTGGCGGCGCGGGAGATGTCGCGCAGCGTACGACGCTGGTTGGTGCGGGCATGACGGAGCCGATCACCGATCGCCTCACGCAACAGCACGGTCATCACGCGCCTCCCTTCCGAACAAGTACCCCCTACGTTACCCAGAGCGGCGCCCCGGGCGCAGGAGTTGGTGTGCACGTACGCCAAGGGCGAACGCGTGTTTCACGCCAGATGTTCCCCGAGCAGGGCAAACGCGGCCAAGACCGACTCGGTCCTGATCAAGTCGCGATCGCCGGTCAAGGCCAGCGTACGGACTGTGACATCCGAGGCTTCGCCTCGGGTCGGGGGCTCCGCCACCCCAGCCCCCGAAAGACGCGGTGCAGGTGTTCCTGGCCCGGCGAGCCCGATGTGCACGGTGCCCGGTTCGACGCCGTCTTGCGCCGACGGTCCGGCCACGCCGGTGAGCCCGAGGCCCCACGTGGCGCCGCACCGGTCGCGGGCGCCCTCGGCCAGCTGGGCGGCCACCTCGGGGTGGACGGCGCCGTGCTCGGCCAGCAGCCCGGGGTCGACACCGGCCAGTGCGGCCTTCAGCTCGGTCGCGTAGACGACCAGTCCGCCACGCAGGACGGCGCTCGCCCCCGGTACCCGCGCGAGGGTGGCGCAGACGAGCCCGGCCGTCAGCGACTCGGCCGCCGCGACGGTCTCGCCCCGCGCGGCCAGGGCCGCGATGAGCGCGGCGGCCTGCTCGTCGCCGGGGGTCACCGCGGCTCGCGGATGGCTCGTCGGGCACCCCGGCCTCGTACGGACCGCCTGGGCGGCGACGTAGTGAATGACTCGTGCACGCCGCCGGGCCGGCCGCCACGGTCCACCGTCAGCTCCCGGTGACCCGGCGCCCGGCCGCCCGCAGCCGCACCGCCCGCAGCAGGTAGTCGACGCCGGTCACCACGGTCAGCACCACCGCCAGCCCCATCAACGCCCACCGCACCGGGTCCGCCCCCGCCGGCAGCGGTAGCAGGTACGCCACGATCGCGGCGATCTGCGCCATCGTCTTGGCCTTCCCGCCCCGGCTGGCCGGGATCACGCCGTGCCGGATCACCCAGAACCGCAGCAGCGTCACGCCGATTTCGCGGACCGCGATGACGATCGTGACCCACCAGCCGAGCTCGCCCAGCACGCTCAGCCCGACCAGCGCCGCGCCGGTCAGCGCCTTGTCCGCGATCGGGTCGGCGATCTTGCCGAAGTCGGTGATCAGGCCGTACTTGCGGGCCACCCAGCCGTCCAGCTGGTCGGTGGCCGAAGCGATCGCGAACAGCCCGGTCGCGAGCGCGCGCCAGGTCGTGTCGTGGCCGTCGCCGACGAACAGCGCGACGACGAACAGCGGCACCAGGACCAGCCGCGACAACGTCAGGAGGTTCGCGACGTTGAGCGTCGGAACCGGGGTCGGCTCCGGGACCTGGGCCGGGGCGTCGTGCGCCAGGCCCTCGTCGGCGGCGTCGCTGGGGAGCGCACTCACCGGTCGGCGTCCGGTACCGCGCGGACGATCAGGTCGACGCCCGCCGAGTCGACGACCTCGCAGTGCAGGAAGTCACCGACCTGCACCTTCTCCGGCGCGTCGAGGATGATGCACTCGCCGTCGACCTCGGGGGCCTGGTGCGCCGCGCGGCCGGTGAGCTCGCCGTCGTCGTCCAGCTCCACCAGGACGTCGACGAAGGTGCCGATCCGGTCCTCGGCGCGCTGCGTGGTCAGCTCCTCGACCAGCGCGGAGATCCGGGTGACGCGCTCGGCGACCTCTTGGGGATCGAGCTTGCCGTCGAACGTCTCGGCTTCGGTGCCGTCCTCGTCGGAGTAGCCGAAGACGCCCACGGCGTCGAGGCGCGCGCCGGTCAGGAACCGCTCGAGCTCGGCCAGGTCGTGCTCGGTCTCGCCGGGGAACCCGACGATCACGTTCGTCCGGATGCCCGCCTCGGGCGCGTACTCGCGGATCTGCTCGCACAGCGCCAGGAACGAGTCCGTCGAGCCGAACCGGCGCATCCGGCGCAGCACCTGCTCGCTGGAGTGCTGGAACGACAGGTCGAAGTACTCGGCGACGCCCGGCGTGGTGGCGATGGCCTTGACCAGCTGCGGGCGCGTCTCGGCCGGCTGCAGGTAGGAGACGCGGACGCGCTCGATGCCGTCGATCTCCGCCAGGCGCGGCAGCAGCCGCTCCAGCGCGGTGGCGCCGTCGCGGCCGAAGTCCTTGCCGTAGGACGTCGAGTTCTCGCTGACCAGGAACAGCTCCTTGACGCCGTTCTCGGCCAGCCACATCGCCTCGGCGACGATCTCGTCCGGCTGCCGCGAGACGAACGAGCCGCGGAACGACGGGATCGCGCAGAACGAGCAGCGCCGGTCGCAGCCGGAAGCGATCTTCAGCGCGGCCACCGGCGAGTCGTCGAGGCGCGTGCGCAGCACCCGCGGGCCCCAGCCGTGCTGCGCGTGCCCCGGGACCTCGACCGTCTCCGCGGCGGCAGGCCGCTGGACCGGGCTGATCGGGAGCAGCTTGCGGCGGTCGCCCGGCGTGTGCGAGGCGATCTTGCGGCCGGCGACGACGTCGTCGAGCCGGGCCGAGAGGTCGGCGTAGTGGTCGAAGCCGAGCACCGCGTCGGCCTCCGGGAGGCTGTCGGCGAGCTCGTGCCCGTAGCGCTCGGCCATGCAGCCGACGGCGACGACCTTCTTGCCCGTGTCGGACGCGGCGAGCAGCGTGTCGACGGAGTCCTTCTTGGCCGACTCGACGAAGCCGCAGGTGTTGACCACCACGACGTCGGAGTCGTCCGGATCGGCCGCCAGCTCCCAGCCGCCGGCCGCGAGCCGGCCCGCCAGCTCCTCCGAGTCGACCTCGTTGCGGGCGCAGCCCAGGGTCAGCAGGGAGACGCGTCGGGTGGCGGCTGGGTCCGTGGCAGGGGAAGGCACGACGTTCAGCGTAGCCGCCGGTCCCGGGCGGCCCGACGACGGCGTAGCCCGGTCGTGACAACCGGGGCTTCGCCCCGAGCCGGGGGCTTCGCCACCCGGCCCCCCAAAGCGTGCTGTGTCGCCACACCGCCCGGGCGGTGTGGCAGGGTGGACGATCGTGCCGTTCGATTCGCCCCGCCCGACCGTCCGCCGCGCCCGGATCGCCGACGTTCGCAAGATCAAGGCCCTGGTCGATCAGGACGCGGGCCGCGTCCTGCTGGAGAAGGAACTGGTCACGCTGTACGAGGCGGTCCAGGAGTTCTGGGTCGCCGAAGTGGGTGACGAGGTGGTCGGCGCGGCCGCGCTGCACGTGCTCTGGGAGGACATCGCCGAGCTGCGCACCGTCGTGGTCGACAAGGCCGTCCGCGGCCAGGGGGTCGGGCGGGTGCTCGTGGCCCGGCTGGTCGACGAAGCACGTGAGCTGGGTCTCAAGCGGCTGTTCGTGCTCACCTTCGAGACGAGCTTCTTCACCGGGCACGGGTTCGTCGAGATCGACGGCACCCCGGTGTCGCACGAGGTGTACGAGGAGATGCGGCGGTCGCACGACACCGGCGTCGCCGAATTCCTCGACCTCCCCTACGTCAAGCCGAACACCCTGGGCAATTCGCGGATGCTGCTCGAACTCTGAGTGAAACCTCCGTTCGGGCGGTGACGTGCGCCACTGCGCTGCCGGAAGCTGATCGGGCACTTGTCCACCGATCGGCAAGGGAAACCGATGCGCACGACACTGCGGAACCTGGGGGCCACCGTGACGGTGGCCGTTTCTGTCGGCGCGGGCGCCCTGCTGGGCACCGGCACCGCGGCCGCCACCGACATTCCGGCGGTCACCGACCAGTACCTCTTCTCGACGTCCCTGTCCGGCTTCGAAACGATCCGGAACCAGGCGCCGTACCCGGGCCAGCTCGACTGGTCGTCCGACGGCTGTTCCTGGTCGCCGGACACCCCGTTCGGCTGGCAGTTCCTGCCGGGCTGCCACCGGCACGACTTCGGCTACCGCAACTACAAGAAGCAGGGCCGGTTCACCGCGGCGAACCGGCTGAAGATCGACGACAACCTGTATTCCGACCTCAAGAGCGTCTGCGGGTCCAACATCGCCTGCAAGGGCGCGGCCTGGACGTACTACCAGGCGGTCCGCAAGTTCGGCGGCTGAGCCCGGCGGCCCGGGCCGCGCCGTCGGCCCGGGCCCGTCAGGATGGGGCTCATGGACATTGATCATCTCCTCAGCACGACCCGCGCGGTCCGGCGGAAACTCGACCTCGACCGGCCGGTGGAACCCGAAGTTCTCGACGAGTGCCTGAACCTGGCGCTGCAGGCGCCGACGCCCGGCAACGTCCAGGCCTGGCGCTGGCTCGTGGTGCGCGACCAGGACGTGAAGAACCGGCTCGGCACGATCTTCCGCGAGGTCGGCGAGGCCTACCTCGCGGAACGGGCCGACGCGGCGCCGTCGCGGGCGCTGGCTTCCGGGCGGCACCTGATCGACGTGATCGAGCGCGTCCCGGTGTTCGTGATCCCGGTCCTGGCCGGCCGCCCGGCCGGGGACAACGCGGCCGACGCGGCCTTCTACGGCGGCATCTTCCCGGCGGTGTGGAACTTCCAGCTGGCGCTGCGCTCCCGCGGGCTCGGGTCGACGCTCACGACGTACCACCTGGCGCGGGAGGCCGAAGCCGCCGAGATCCTCGGCATCCCGGAGGGCCACACGCAGGCCGGGCTGCTGCCGGTGGCGTACACGACGGTGCCGGACTTCAAGCCCGCCGCGCGCACCCCGCTGGCCGAAGTGGCCTACCTCGACCACTGGGGTACGCCGCTCAGCTGATCCGGACGGTGGCTTCCCCCGCGTCCTCGCTGACCGAGACCAGTTCGATCCGGCTGGCGGCGAACGACGTCTCCTGCGGGCCGGTGCGCAGGCCGCTGTGCAGCTCGGCCGTGGTGCTTTCGCCGCGGCCGGGCTCCTTCAGCAGGAACGCCAGGGTCGCCTCCCCCTGCCAGATGCACTGCATGCCGGCCCGGCACCGCGAGTCGGCGACGACCCGCGTGTAGCGCACGGTGAGGTCCTTCCCCTGCACGGCGACCTCCTGCCCGAGCCGCAGGGTGACGTCGTGCCCGGCCGGGGCACTCACGGTCGACGGCGCCGAGGCGGGCCGGGGAGCAGCGGGCTGCCCGGCGGCGACCGAGCTCCCGGCGCCCACCGTGACGACGGCGAAGGCGAACAGTCCGGCTACGAATCGCTGTAGGTCCACGAAGCCAGGACGGAACGGACCGAGCCGGGGTTGCACGTGCTACTCGTCGTCGTCGCTCGCGTCGGCGTCCACCGGGCCGCCGCCGCGGATCATGAACAGGACCGACTCCAGTTCCTCCGGCTTGATCAGCACGTCGCGGGCCTTCGAGCCCTCCGACGGGCCGACCACGCCGCGGCTTTCCAGCAGGTCCATCAGGCGGCCCGCCTTGGCGAACCCGACTCGCAGCTTGCGCTGCAGCATCGACGTCGAGCCGAACTGGGACGTCACGATCAGCTCCGCCGCCTGCAGCAGGACGTCGAGGTCGTCGCCGATGTCGGAGTCGATCTCCTTGTTCTCGCCCGCCTTCTGCGCCGTGACGCCGTCCTGGTAGTCCGGCTGGGCCTGTTCCTTGGCGTAGTTGACGACCGCCGAGATCTCTTCGTCGCCGACGAACGCGCCCTGGATGCGGACCGGTTTGCCGGCGCCCATCGGCAGGTAGAGCGCGTCGCCCATGCCGATCAGCTTCTCCGCGCCCGGCTGGTCGAGGATGACCCGGGAGTCGGTCAGCGACGACGTCGCGAACGCCAGCCGTGACGGCACGTTGGTCTTGATCAGGCCGGTGACGACGTCGACCGACGGCCGCTGCGTGGCCAAGACCAAATGGATACCCGCGGCCCGGGCCTTCTGGGTGATCCGGACGATCGCGTCCTCGACGTCGCGCGGGGCGGTCATCATCAGGTCGGCGAGCTCGTCGACGATCGCCATGATGTACGGGTACGGCCGGTACTCGCGCTCCGAGCCCGGCGGCGCGGTGATCTCGCCCGACTTGACCTTCTTGTTGTAGTCGTCGATGTGCCGGACCTTGTTGACCTGCATGTCCTGGTAGCGCTGCTCCATCTCCTCCACCAGCCAGGCCAGCGCGGCGGCGGCCTTCTTCGGCTGGGTGATGATGGGCGTGATCAGGTGCGGGATGCCCTCGTACGGCGTCAGCTCGACCATCTTCGGGTCGATCAGGATCATCCGGCACTCGTCCGGCGTCGCCCGCGCGAGCAGCGAGACCAGCATCGAGTTGACGAAGCTCGACTTACCGGAACCGGTGGACCCCGCCACCAGCAGGTGCGGCATCTTCGTCAGGTTCGCGGTGACGAAGTGGCCCTCGATGTCCTTGCCGAGGCCGATCACCATCGGGTGGTTGTCCTTGACCGTGGTCGGCGCGCGCAGGACGTCACCCAGGCGGACCATCTCGCGGTCGGAGTTGGGCACCTCGATGCCGACCGCGGACTTGCCCGGGATCGGCGCCAGCAGCCGGACGTTGTCGGTGGCCACCGCGTAGGCGATGTTCTTGGTCAGCGCGGTGATCTTTTCGACCTTCACGCCCGGGCCGAGTTCGACCTCGTATCGGGTGACCGTCGGACCCCGGGTGAAGCCGGTGACCTGCGCGTCGACGTTGAACTGCTCCAGCACGCCGGTGATCGCCTCGATCATGGCGTCGTTGGCCTTGCTGCGGGACTTCGGCACGTCGCCGAGCTTCAGCAGGTCGGGCGGCGGGAGCTGGTAGTCGCCCTCGACCGTGCGGGTGACCGCGAGCGGCGGTTCCGGGGTCTTCTTCGGCTTCTTCTCCGGGACCTCGGCGGGCGGTTTGGGCAGGGCCTTCGGCGGCTTGATCGGCGTCGGCGCCTCGGCGAGGGCGGCTTCGAGGTCGAGTTGCTCTCCGGCGTCGGCCGCCTGGCGGCGCCGCGACGGCTTGCGCAGCCGCGCGGACTTCGGATCGGCTTCGGTGACGGCGTCCTCGTCGGTCGCGAAGCCCGAGCGCTGGGCCTCGGCTTCGGCGATCTCCTCTTCGTCGAGGCCCCAGTGGCGCAGCCGGTGCGGGATCTCGCGGACCGGCGTGCCGGTGAACACGAGCACGCCGAAGAACAGCGCGAGGATCAGCAGCGGCACGGCGACCCAGGTGGTGACGCCCATGGTGAGCAGGCCGCCGGAGAAGGCGCCGACGATGCCGCCGGCGTACATCCGGCCGTCGTTGGTGTCGGGCAGCGCGGTGAAGATGTGCAGCATCCCGAGCACGGACAGGACGACCATGATCGTGCCGACCACCATCCGCGGCCGCGTCTCCGGGTGCGGCTCGGACCGCATCAGCGCGACGGCGACGACGACCAGCACCAGCGGCAGCGTGACCGCCCCGGCGCCGAGGACGGTCCGGGTGGCGATCTCCACCCCGGTGCCGATCGGCCCGGCCGCCCGCCACCAGACGCCGACGGCCGCGACGATGCCCAGGCCGATCAGGCCCAGCGCGAGCCCGTCGCGGCGGTGTTCCGGCTCGAGCTCACGGGTGCGCCCGACCGTGCGGGCCAGCGTGCCGAGGCCCTTGGCCAGCAGGTTCCAGGTGCCGCGGACGCCCTTGCCGAAGAGCCCGGGCGTCTTGCGGCGGCTGCGTGGCGGGGGTTTGCGAGCGGACGACGTACGAGGCTTCGCGGGTGTACGCGGCTTACGCGCCGCTGCCCCCTTCGCGCCGCTTCCGGTGCTTCTCTTCCTCGTCGCCGACCCAGCCATGCCTCAACGGTAACCGGCCGTCGCCGATCGCCTCGTGCGCCACTCTCGGCCCAGGGTGAACTTCTGCCTCACACCGGAGGTCGAGCGGCCATCCGGGTGAACCGATCCGGCCAGTGCGCAAACGGGTGAAATCGGCGTCTGCCATGCTCTGCCCCATGCTCGCGCTGCGCACCGACGAACCGCCCCGCCGTGCTCCCGCCATCTGGCGGACCATGCTGAACATCGACCGCGGGCTGGTGAACCTCGTCGGGCGGCTGACCGTCAGCGGCCGGGTGCCCGCGCAGCTGCGGGGCAAGCCGCTGCTCATGGTCGCGAACCACATCGGCGTGTTCGACGCCTTCGTGCTGATGGCGGCGTGCAAGCGGATCGGCATCAACCCGCGGTTCATGCTGGCCGGCGGCATCCTCGACGCGCCCGTGATCGGGCCGGCGCTGCGGGTCAGCGGGCACCTCCGGGTCGACCGCAAGCACGCCGGGACCGCCGTCGGGCAGTTCGCCGAGGCCGTCGAGGCGATGAAGACCACGCGCGAGCCGATCGTCGTCTACCCGGAGGGCCGGATCAGCCACGACCCCGGCCTGTGGCCGGAGCGCGGCAAGACCGGCGCGGCGCGGCTGGCGCTGGCGGCGGGTGTGCCGGTGATCCCGATCAGCCAGTGGGGCGCGCACGAGGCCGTCTACTGGGGCACCGAGACCGTCAACGGCCCGGCGGACCTGGTCCCGCTGGCCCGCTCGGGGCTCAGCGCGCCGCTGCGCCGCCCGCGGTTCCGGGTGCACTTCGGCGACCCCGTCGACCTCTCGGACATCGACACGCAGCGGCCGGGCGCCGGGGTGCGCGCGCACGCGAAGATCATGCAGGCCATCACCGACGGCCTCGTCCCGCTGCGCCGCGACGAGCTCGACCGGCCGAAGTTCCACGACCCCACCCGGCCGACCGACACGGTCAGCCCCTGGAAGCCGCCGTCCGTACTGTGAGACACCCCGGGCGGCGCCCTTAGAGTCGGCGACGTGAGCACACGGATACTCGTCGTCTACTACAGCTCGACCGGGAACACCGCCGCCCTGGCCGAATCCCTCGCCACGGGCGCGCGCGAGACCGGGGCCGACGTGCGGGTGCGGACCGTGCCGGAAACCGTGCCCGCCGAGGCCATCGCGCGGAACCCGCGCTGGCAGGCCTGGGTCGACGCCGGCCCGCACCACGAGCTCGTCACCCTCGGGGACCTCGAGTGGGCCGACGGGCTGGCCGTCGGCAGCCCGACCCGCTTCGGCGGCCCGGCCGCCCAGCTCAAGTCCTATTTGGACAGCACGGGTGGCCTGTGGGCGCAGGGAAAGCTGGCGGACAAGGTGGCGACGTCGTTCACGACGGCGTCCACGGCGCACGGCGGCCTCGAGTCGACGCTGCTGGCAATCAACAACGTCTTCTACCACTGGGGCGCGATCGTCGTCCCGCTCGGCTACACCGACCCGCACCTGAAGGAATCCGGCAACCCGTACGGCGGCTCGTTCGTGTCCCGGAAGTCCGCGGCGCCGGACGACGTCGCGCTCGACGCCCTGCGCCTGCAGGGCCGGCGGCTGGCCACCATCACCACGCACGTCGCGACCGGGCTGAAGCGCGCGGAGTGACGTCCGGGTGCCACCGCAGCGGCGGCACCCGGACGTCGGGTCAGCGCCGGGCCGCGCGGCGGCGCAGCACCAGGGCACCGGCGCCGGCCGCACCCACGAGGGCGATCGCGCCGCCCGCGAGCAGCGGCGTGGCGGCGGATTCGTCATCGGCCGGGCCACCACCGGTCTGCGGCGCACCCTGCGGCTTCACCCCGACCTGCGGTGCGGGCTTGGCCGCCGGCTTGGCCGACGGAGCCGGCTTGGCGGGCTTCCCGACGGTGAAGGTCCGCACGGGGCCTCGGTGATCGCCGGGTCCGCCCTCGTGGCAGTAAATGTAGGCTTCGTACTTTCCCGGCGGCACGTGTTTGAACACGACGTAACCCGTTTTCCCGCCCGTGATCAGGTCGCTGTACAAGATCGGCTGGTGCCCGCCGGGCACACGGTAACCAGCTTCGGCCTCGACGGCACTGTTGACGCACGTCCCCTCGATGGTCACGTTGTCCGCCTCGTCCACCTCGACCTTCATGGAGGTCGGGTTGCCCGTCGGCGCTTCCGCGGCCGACGCCACGACCGGCGACAACAGCACGAAACCGGCGGCCACACCCACGGCAGCAGAAATTCTCCCCATCATTTTCCCCTCCAGGATTCTTCGCACGACGAATACGTGTGCGAATCAAAAAAAGAAACTCACTCCCCGCCAGATCAATCGCGGGGTCCCCTGTTTCTTGCGACATCCGGAAGACGTCTGCCCCGACGCCCGGTTGCGACCCGGGCGTAACGAAACGGACTCGGCGACCCCTGACCCGGGTAACCGGGATAATCGTTTCGACGGTGACACCGGGCCACCTACAGTCGCGGTGGTGACCACCGAACTCCCCGTCCTCGCGCCACCCCGGGTCGCCCACCGGGGCCGCGGGACCACCTACGTCCTCCTCGCCGCCCTGTTCTTCAGCACGTCCGGCACCCTCGGCAAGTCCGTGATGTCCGCCGGGATCGCCCCGGAGCAGGTGGCCGCGGCGCGGATCGCGCTGGCCGGCGTCGTGCTGCTCGCCGGGGTGGCGCTGGTGGCGCCGCGGAAGCTGCGGGTGCGCCGGGCGGAGCTGCCCGTCCTGGCCGGGTACGGCCTGCTCGGCGTGGCCGGCGTGCAGCTGCTCTACTTCGTCGCCGCGGGCCGGATCCCGGTCGGGATCGCCATCCTGCTGGAGTTCGTCTCGCCGGTGCTCATCGCCTTGTGGGTGCGGTTCGTGCGGCGGCACCGGCTGCCGCGGGCGGTCTGGGGCGGCATCGCGCTGGCCATGGCCGGGCTCGCCCTGGTCGCCCAGGTCTGGGAAGGCGTCACCCTCGACGGGCTCGGCCTGCTGGCCGGCTTCGGCGCGGCGCTGTGCTCGGCCGGGTACTTCCTGCTCGGCGAACGCGCGGTGGCCGACATCGACCCGCTGGGCCTGGTCACCTGGGGCATGGTGATCGGCGCGGTCGCGATCAGCTTCGTCGCGCCGCCGTGGACGTGGCCGGCCGGGCTGCTCGGCTCGGCAGTCGAGTTCGGGGCCTGGCACCCCCCGGTGTGGCTGCTGCTGACCCTGCTGGTGCTGGTCGCGACGGTCCTCGCCTACGTCTGCGGCATTTCGGCGCTGCGGCACCTGCCCGCGTCGGTGGCGAGCGTGCTCGGGCTGGTCGAACCGGTGATCACGACGGTCGCGGCGTGGGTGCTGCTCGGTGAGCAGCTCGCCTGGCCGCAGCTGCTCGGGTCGGCGATCCTGCTGGGCGGGGCGTACGTCGTGCAGCGGAACTCGGAAATCCTCGCCCGCTGAGCCGCCTGCCGGGGGTCGTCACCGCTTGCGCAAATTCTGCACCGGGCGGGCCGTGGGTGCGAAAATTCCGCGATCCACGTTCCCCCGGGGAGGAAGCACCTTGACGACCGAGTCCGGGCTGCGGCCCGACCTGCGGCAGCGGCACGTCCGGATGATCGCCCTCGGCGGCATCATCGGCGCGAGCCTGTTCATCGGCAGCGGCGCGGTGATCCACACCGTGGGCCCGGCCGCCGTGCTGTCCTACGCCATCGGCGGCCTGCTCGTCGTGCTCGTGATGCGGATGCTCGGCGAGATGGCGACCGCGTCGCCGGCGCTGGGCTCGTTCATGGAGTACGCGCGCGACTCGCTCGGCGGCTGGGCGGGCTTCACGATCGGCTGGCTGTACTGGTACTTCTGGGTCGGCGTGGTCGCGTTCGAAGCCGTCGCGGGCGCGAAGATCCTCCAGGGCTGGATCCCCGGCGTGCCGCAGTGGGTGTTTTCGCTGGCGCTGATGCTGCTGCTGACGGCGACGAACCTGGCGTCGGCGCGGTCCTTCGGCGAGACGGAGTTCTGGCTGGCGTCGATCAAGGTCGCCACCATCGTCGTCTTCCTGCTGCTCGGAACGCTGTTCGTGCTCGGGCTCTGGCCGGACGCGCACTTCTCGGCAGGCAACATCGGCCTCGACGGCTTCATCGCGAACGGGCCGTTTTCGGTCGTGCACGGCGTGGTCATCGTGATCTTCTCGTACTTCGGGGCGGAGATCGTCACGATCGCGGCGGCGGAGTCCGACCAGCCGGAGACGGCGGTCCGCAAGGCGACCTCGACGATCGTCTGGCGGGTGATCGTGTTCTACGTGGGTTCGGTGGCGTTGCTGGTGATGATCACGCCGTGGCGCGAGATCCCGAGCGAAACGAGCCCGTTCGCGGCGGCGTTCGGCCGCTTCGGCGTCCCGGCGGCGACGACGATCGTGTCGGCGGTGGTGCTGACGGCGGCGTTGTCGGTGCTGAATTCGGGGCTGTACACGGCATCCCGGATGCTGTTCGCGCTGCGGCGCCACGGCTGGGCCCCGGCGTGGGTGTCGGACACGAACCGGCGGGGTGTGCCGTGGAAGGCGATCCTGGCCTCGACGTCGGTCGGGTACGTGGCGGTGGTGATGAGCTACGTGTCCCCGGACAAGATCTTCTACTTCATCATCAATTCGGCGGGCGCGGTGGCCCTGTTCGTGTACGCGATCATCTGCGGCTCACAGATCCGCATGCGGCGGCGGCTGGAGGAAACGGCACCGGAGACGTTGAAGCTGCGGATGTGGGGATACCCGTGGCTGAGCTGGGTGACGCTGGCGCTGACGCTCGTGGTGGTGGCATCGATGCTCTTCGTGGACTCCGACGCGCGGGCGCAGCTGTACTTGAGCTTGATCAGCTTGGCGGTGATCCTGGGCGTTTACGCCCTCATCCGCCGGCGAGCCGGCCGGGCTCGGGACGGCGTCGGGGCCGACTGAACCCGCCCTTCAACCGGTCTTGCGAACGAGTCCGGTGTAACCGGCAAGGGCAAGTGTCGCCAACGCCCAGACCGTGGCCTGCACCAGCCACGCGGCGGCAGTGAACGCTGCTCCCCAGTGAGCATCGGCGTTGAAATCACAGCGACCGCGAACGCCCGTCGAGGAAAGTGGCAAACCCCTGTCGAGGCCGACACCGATGAGCTCGATCGTCGAGCAAGGCACTCCTACGCCGTTCGCGAACGAGGTCGTGCGTTCCACGGCATGGTGCTTCCCGTCACTGACATGACCAGCCCACAAACCGAGCCCTCCGGCTACCAGCAGTGCCATCAAAAGTGCTCCCGCTGTGCGGCGCGCAAGGTAGCCGTATCCAGCCAGAACCCCCCACAGGCGGTGAAACCGCCTGGCCCACCAGTTGCCGATCGCCTCAGGCGCGCGTTGATAGAGATCCTGTTGCTGGCGGATCAGAATCCGGCGGGCATTGCCGTCGTGGCCGGCAGCGCGCTCCACTGCTGCCAACTGTTGGTACGGCCCAGGGCGGTAGGCTTTCGTGTGGAAGCGGATCAGGTGCAGCCACTCCCGCCAGCCTGGCGCGTCGAGTCCGCCGAACGTGAACCGGTCGAGGTCGACATGATTGCCGCCCGCGCAAAGAACGCCGGGCTGCCGTACCGCGCACACCGAAGAGACCGGCATTGCGACAGTCGCGACGTCCGCATCCCTGATATCCACCAGCAGATCGCCATCGGCGTTCGCCGCTTCCGCGAAATCAAGATCGATATGGCCTTTGACTTGCGCGTTGATGAGACGGACCACACCGGACTTACCGGAGCCGAGGAGTCGCACACCTCGCAGCTGCACATCGCCCCCGGCCTGTAAGCGGTCGGCTTGCAACGCAGGTCCACTGTCGTTGACGATCTCGGCGGCACCGAGGTCGACATGGGCGCCAGCCTGAGCACTGAGAAGGCGGACGGCACCGGCCTCACCTGCGCCCGAAACACGGAGGCCTCGGAGGTACATCGTTCCCCCGACGTGCAACCGATCGGCATACACTCCGGGGCCGCTCTGATTGGTAATCTTCGCGTTGGTGAGCGCAATTTGACTGCCGAGCTGAGCACTGATCAACCGAAGCGCGCCAGTTTCGCCGGCACCCGAAGCCTGAAACTCCCGAAGGTAGAGTCCACCACCGACCGTCAGACGGTCTGCATAAACGGCTGGACCACTGTCGTTGACCACCTCCGCGCCGTCCAGGTCGACGTACCCACCAACACAGGCGCCGCGAAGTCGAACTGCGCCGGCCTCGCCGACACCGGAGATCCGAGTTCGTTGCAGCTTCAGATCTCCGTCGACTTGTAGGCCGTCGGCAAGCAAACGCCGGAGCCGGCTGCTCTGCAGGCTGACCCAAGGGAAATGGCTTCCCGTGAGGGCGATCGATTCGGCGACAACACATCTTCTCAGAGAGATACCAGCGCTCGCCGTGATCTGGTCGAGCCGTAGCCTACCGATGATTCTCAGACCGATCAGTCGAATACCTTGCGGATCGAGCGGACCTCGCCTTCCGAGCAGCAGTTCCCGCAACAGCTCCGCACGCACCTCGTGCGCTGTGTCTTCGCCGGCAGCCAATTGGCCGAGAGCAAGCGCACTGAGTCTCAACTCGGCGCCGCACCGGGCCGCATCCACGACCTTTTTTTCGCAATCCGTAAGATCATTCAACACAGGCAGCGGCGAGAAGTCGGTCACCTGTACCAAGTCGGCACAGGATGGCATTGCGCTACACGTGTCGTCCTTCAGCGAAGATAGCTCGGAGGTCGCCGACGGCCGACTGTGCATTTTCACCGCCCTCATCCGCCGGCGAGGCGGGACAGCGCCCCGAAAAACACATCCGTGATCTTGGCCGGGTCCGGGGCGAGGAACGCCTGCCCTCCCGTTGCCGCGGTCAGCTGGTCCAGTTCCGCTTTGTCCGCGTCCGGGCCGATGCCCACGCCGATCAGCGGGATCGGGCGGCGGGCGTCCTGGAGCTTCGCCAGCTCGGCCAGCAGGTCCGCGCGGGAAATCCCGCGTGGGTCCTCGTTGCGGCCGTCCGTCATCACGATCACCAGGTTCAGCCGCCCCGGCTCCCACTCGCGGCGGGCCGTGCGGTACGTGTCCAGGACGCTGTCGTACAGGCCCGTTCCGCCGTCCGGCGTGGCCTTGACCTGGGCCAGCTTGTCCAGGGCTCCGCTCGCCAGGTGCTGGGCGACCGAGGCCATCGGGAGCAGCTCGCGGTAGTCCTTGTCGCCGTCCAGGCGGGTCGAGAACGCCAGCATCCGCAGCTGGGTCGCCGGCTTGAACAGGTGCATCGCCTTCGCCGCCGCCTCCATCGTCACCTGCATGCGGTTCAGGGCCGTCCCCGGGACCTGGGCGTTCATCGATCCCGACACGTCGATAAGCACCTGGACCCGCGCGCTCAGGTTGACCCCCGCCCACTGGTTGAGCAGCTCGTCGACCACCGGCGCGGGCGGGAGGTTCGCCGTCCGGATGCCCTCGGGCAGCACCCTCGGGTCGTCGGGGTGGTTGCGCAGCGCCTGGCCACCCGCCGCGCGCAGGCCCGTCCGGGCGATCGCGTCCGCTCCCGCGTCGCCGAGCACCGCGTCGCGCAGCGCCTCGACGATCGGGCGCTGCTGCGGGGTGATCCCGCCCAGCTCCGCGAACGGGTAGTCCAAGGTGGGCACCGCCGTCGAATAGACGGCGACCAGCGGGGACTTCGGGTCCTCGACGTTGTGGCGCAGCAGGGAGTTCTCCGACGCGGGGAACGCCGTCACCGCGGCCGTGCCCCCGCCGTCGCTCGAGCCCGGCAGCCGCGCGATCAGCTCCGTCTCCGCGCCGAGCGTGTTGGCCGAGAAGCGCCGCAGCGTCGCCACATACGCGGCCGACGGCTCGGGCGACGCCTTCACGCTGTCCCGCAGGCCGAGCAGCGCCACCGCGCCGACCGCGTCGCGCGACGGGTCGGACATCCCCGGGACGACCCCGGGCGCGGCCAGCACCTCCGTCCAGGAGGGCGCCCGATCGGGCCAGCCGAGGCCCTTGACGACGTCCGCGGCGACCGCGAGCACCACCGGCGAGCTCGCCACCGACGCCCCGGTTTCGGGGACGTCGGAGGCACCGAGCTGGTGGGCGCGCCGCAGCGCCAGCGTGGAATCCGGCACCCAGACCTGCGGCCGCGGGCTGCCGTCGGACAGGGCGAGCCGCTCGGCCGCCGGCGTCGCCTCCCGCGTCTGGACCTCGATGCTGCCGCACTGCAGGTCCAGACCGTGTGCGACGAGCGAAAGCGCGGGCGCGATGTCCGCGGACGCGGTGACGAGGACCTTCGCGGGCTGCTCGCACGCCGGCCGGGCGCGCACGGTCGTCACCGTCACCCACGCGGCGGCTCCGACGACGAGCACGAGACCGGTCGCCAGGGCAGGCACGAGCAGCCGGCGTCGTCTGCCGTCCGAATGACGTCCCATCGGCGCGGCCTCTCTGCGCGAGGCGGGTGGGGATCAAGGTTATCCCGCAGCGAAGCAGCAGCTCGTGGGCCGGACGGCCTAACAGGACGGCGAACTCATGCCGAAGGCGGCCTTCGGTGCGGCGAACGCACCGAAGACCGCCTCGGGGCAGGGCTAGACCGGGATGACCGTCGGGACGATCATCGGGCGGCGGCGGTACGTGTCGGCCACCCAGCGGCCCACCACCCGGCGGACCGCCTGCGCGATCCGGTGCGTGTCGGTGATGCCTTCGGCCTCCGTGCGCGCCAGCTCCATCTCCACCAGCGGCACGACGGCGGCGAGCGCCTTCGGGTCGTCGGAGAAGCCGCGGCCGGACACCGTCGGGGCGCTGACCGGGCGGCCGGTGCTCGAATCCACCGCGACGCTGATCGAGATGAACCCGCCCTCGCCCAGCACCAGGCGGTCGGACAGGGTCGACTCGCCGACGTCGCCGACCGAAAGGCCGTCGACGTAGACGTGCCCGACCTCGACGCGGCCGGTGCGGGACGCCTTGCCGTCGACCAGGTCGACGACCACGCCGTCCTCGGCGATCACCACGTTGTCCGGCGCGACGCCGGTCCGGATGGCCAGCTCGGCGTTGGCCTTCAGGTGCTTCCACTCGCCGTGGACCGGCATGACGTTGCTCGGGCGCACCGCGTTGTACAGGTAGAGCAGCTCGCCCGCCGACGCGTGCCCGGACACGTGCACCTTGGCGTTGCCCTGGTGGACGACGTTCGCGCCGAGCCGGGTCAGGCCGTTGACCACGCCGAACACCGCGGTCTCGTTGCCCGGGATCATCGAGCTGGCCAGCACGACGGTGTCGCCCGCGCGGATCGAGATCTGCCGGTGCTCGCCGCGCGCCATCCGCGACAGCGCCGAGAGCGGCTCGCCCTGCGAACCCGTCGAGACGAACAGGACCTTGCTTTCCGGGAGGGTGCTCGCCTGGTCGAGGTCGACCAGCAGGCCCTCCGGCACGTTGAGCAAGCCCAGGTCGGCGGCGATGCCCATGTTGCGGACCATCGACCGGCCGACGAACGCGATCCGGCGGCCGTGGCGCTGGGCGGCGTCGAGGACCTGCTGGACGCGGTGGACGTGGCTGGCGAAGCAGGCCACGATCACGCGCTGGTCGACCTTGCGGATGACGTCGTCGAGGACCGGGCCGATGTCGCGCTCGGGCATGACGAACCCGGGCACCTCGGCGTTGGTCGAGTCGACGCAGAACAGGTCGACGCCCTCGTCGCCGAGCCGGGAGAAGCCGGCCAGGTCGGTGAGGCGCCCGTCGAGCGGGAGCTGGTCGAGCTTGATGTCGCCGGTGTGCAGGACCACGCCCGCCGGGGTGCGGATGGCCACGGCCAGCGCGTCCGGGATGGAGTGGTTGACCGCGAAGAACTCGAGGTTGAACACGCCGACGTCGCGGCGCTCGCCCTCGCGGACCTCGATCAGCTTCGGCCGCTGCCGGTGCTCCTTGGCCTTGGCCGCGAGCAGCGCGTTGGTGAACTTCGAGCCGTAGATCGGCAGGTCCGGCCGCAGGCGCAGGAGGAACGGGACGGCACCGATGTGGTCTTCGTGCCCGTGGGTGAGCACCAGGCCTTCGATGTCGTCGAGGCGGTCTTCGATCGCGCGGAAGTCGGGCAGGATCAGGTCGACGCCGGGCTGGTCGTCCTCGGGGAAGAGCACCCCGCAGTCGACGATGAGCAGCCGGCCGCCGAACTCGAAGACGGTCATGTTGCGCCCGACTTCGCCGATGCCGCCCAGCGCGACGACGCGCAGGGCTCCTTCGGGCAGTGCGGGCGGGGCGTTGGTGGGGCCTGGACCTAGGAGAAGTGAGCTCACCGAGGCAGGGTCCCAACGCTGGTGTGCGAGGTCGGCGCGATGTAGGCCGCTCGCGAATCTGCTTGTGCCACCCGCTCACCATGCCAGGCCTGGGCCGCCGTGTCGCCCAGGGGCACGCCGCCCTGGGCAAGATCAGCCGCGATCAGGGCCGTCTGCTCGGTGGTCGGCGCGACGATCGGCAGCCGCGGGTCGCCGATGTCGAAGCCGCGCAGCCGCAGCGCCGCCTTGCTGAAGGCGACCCCGCCGACCCGGGACATCGCGCGCAGCACCGGAAGCATGCCGCGGTGGTTGGTGCGCGCGGTGGAGGTGTCGCCGTTCTCGTAGGCGTCGATCATGGCGCGGATCCGGCCCGCGACGACGTGACCGATCACACTCACCACGCCGACGCCGCCGACGGAGATCCACGGCAGGTTCAGGCCGTCGTCGCCGGAGTAGTAGGCGAGGTGGGTGTTGGCGATGACCTCGGAGCCGGCGATGAGGTCGCCCTTGGCGTCCTTGACCGCGACGATCCGGGGGTGCTCGGCCAGCCGCAGCAGCGTGTCGACCTCGATCGGGACGACCGAGCGCGGCGGGATGTCGTAGAGCAGCACGGGCAGCCCAGTGCTGTCGGCGACGGTGGTGAAGTGCGCGTACAGCCCGGCCTGGCTGGGCCGCGAGTAGTACGGCGTGACGACCAGCAGGCCGTGCGCCCCGGCTTCTTCGGCCTGCTTGGCCTGCTCGATGCTGTGCGCGGTGTTGTTGGTGCCCGCGCCGGCCACGACGGTCGCGCGGTCGCCGACGGCCTCGACCACGGCGCGGATGAGCTGCTGCTTCTCCGCGTCGCTCGTGGTCGGGCTCTCGCCGGTGGTGCCGTTGACCACGAGGCCGTCGTTCCCCAGCTCCACGAGGTGCTCGGCCAGCTCCTGCGCCCGCTTCAGGTCCAGCGCGCCCTCGGCGTCGAACGGGGTGGCCATCGCGGTGAGCACGCGCCCGAACGGCCGTCCGGGCGCTGCGGTAGGTGGGTTGGACATGGTGAGACGGTACCTCGCCGGTCCGACGAAAACCGCGCCGACCTGGTCACCAGGAGGATTTCCCGGGGTCGGCCGCTCGTCGCGGAACTTCTACTTGACCTTGGTCACGATCGGCGCGGTGATCGGCCCGCCGTCGGCCCGGGCGAGCAGGCAGTAGAACTCGCGTGCGGGTTCCTCGCTCTTGGCCGGCGTGGCTTCCCACTCCGGCTGAGTGGGGACGAGCGCGCGGAAGGTGAGGTCCGGCCGCCGGGCTTCGGGCACGATCGAAGACCGGAACGCGGTCGCGCACGCCGCCTCGGCGCCCGTCTTCACGGCGTCCAGACCGGGGTAGGCCGCGACCTTGGCGTCGTCGGAGGTCCAGTTCTCGACCGACAGCAGGTTCCCGATCTCGTAGACCTCCAGCGTGTGCGCGTTGCCGCACTCGGTTTTGTTGTCCTCGTCGCTGATGATCGAGCCGTCCTGCACCGGGGTGTTGTAGCACCGGTAGTAACCGCGGATGTCGGTGTGCAGCTGCCCGTTGACGCCGTAGGTCATGGTCGGCTGTTTCTGCTCGTCGGTGGCGGGCGTCTCGTAGGCCTTGCCCGCGAAGAAGCCGCCGACCAGGGCGGCGACCACCAGCACGGCGGCGGCCGTGAGCCAGAGGGCGCGGTGGGGCTTCTTCTTCGGCGGCTCCGGCGCCGTGGCGCCGAGCATCGCGGTGCCGCGTGGTGGGGTGGGCCGCATGCCCTGCGCCGTGGTCAGCAGGTTCTGGGCCTGCGCCGCGGTCAGCCGCGCGTCCGGGTTGGTGACGAGCAGGCCGAGGATGGCCGCGGCGATCGGGCCCTGGCCGCGGGTGAGGTACGGGATCTCGGTCATGATCGCGTGCAGCGTCGCGGCGGTGGTCGCGCGCTCGAACGGGATCGAGCCTTCGACGGCGAAGAACAGCGTCGCCCCGAGAGACCACAGGTCGGACGCGGGCAGCGCTTCCCGGCCCTCGACGCGCTCCGGCGCCATGAACGCGGGCGAGCCGACGATCATGCCGCTGGTGGTCAGCCGCGGGTCGTCGACGGCGTGGGCGATGCCGAAGTCGGTGAGCTTCACGCGGCCGTCCGGCGCGACGAGGATGTTCGCGGGCTTGACGTCCCGGTGCACGATCCCGGCGGAGTGGGCGGCCTGCAGCGCGGCGAGCACCCGCTCCCCCAGCTGCGCGGCCTGCGCGGCGGGCATCGGGCCCCGCTGCCGCACGAGGTCGGCGAGGCTGGGCGCTTCGACGAGCTCCATCACGATGAAGGTGGTGCCGCCGTCGGTGACGACGTCGTAGACGGTGACGATGGCGGGGTCGTTGAGCCGCCCGCCGGTGCGCACCTCGCGCAGGGCGCGTTCGGAGAAGACGGCGGCGGACTCGGCGTCGGGCAGCCGCAGTTCCTTCACCGCGACCGGCCGCCCGATGACCTGGTCCTGCGCCCGCCACACGACGCCCATGCCGCCCCGGCCGAGTTCGCCGAGCAGGAGGTAGCGGCCGGCGACGACCCGCTGACCAGGCGTGCTGGGTGCCTGTGGCGGGTAGGGCCGGGTCTGTTCGTCGGTCACGGTGCTCCTTCGGGCGGCGGTCGCGCAGATGCTAGTCCGACCGTCGCGGAGCGCCGCGGGTTCCGCGCAATTCGTGCCGCGAAACGCCCGGCCCGCGTACCCGGCCGGACGACACGCGTACCTGGACGGACGACACGCGTACCCGGAGGGACGACACGCGTACCCGGACGGACGACACGGTGAACCGGGCTGCCCGCGGTCGTGTCGTCCGGCTGCGTCCGCGTGTCGGCCGGCTGCGTACGCGTGTCGGCCGGTGCGTCAGCGGCGGGTTTCGCCGTGGTAGGGAAGCCAGCGGTAGCCGGGGGCGAAGTCGCTGAACTCGGCGCGCTTGCCCGTCCGGATCCAGATGTCCTCGGCGACGACGAGCCCCGGGAAGATCGTCAGGTCCTTCTCCGCCATCAGCTCGTCGTAGCTGCGGAACCGTTCGGTCTTGATGCCGGCGAGCGCGTAGCGGTAGACCGGCGGCGCGATCCGGAGCAGCCAGTAGAGCCGGCGGCCGGCCGCGGTCATCGCCGCCGCTTCCTCGTCGGTGTGCGCGCCGTTGCGGCTGAGGCCTTCCGGCGCGATCCCGCACCACCAGGCGGTGTCCCGGCTGAAGACGCCCGCCGGCCAGCCGTCGAAGTGCCGCGCGAGGTCGCGGGCGTGGGTCTCGCGATCCCCGCATTCGACGTTGAGGGCGAAGGTCCAGGCCATGGCCGCGTTTTCCCCGTTCCGTGGGTCAACCGGTGACCGTGAGGTAGATGAGCACCAGGTTGAGAGCGATGATGATCGCCGCGATCACCGAGGCCGCGACCGTCGTCGAGCGGCGGTTCGTGTCCGCCCCCATCACATCACGGTCGGCCGTCAGCCGGATCAACGGCACCAGCGCGAACGGGATCCCGAACGAAAGCACCACCTGCGAGACCACCAGTGCCGCACTCGGGTCGACGCCCAGCGCGAGCACCACGATCGCCGGCGTCAGGGTCACCAGACGCCGCAGGACCAGCGGAATCCGCTTGTGCAGCAACCCCTGCATGATCATCGCGCCGGCGTACGCGCCCACCGACGTCGAGGCCAAGCCCGAGGCCAGCAGGCCGATGGCGAACAGCAGCGCGACGCCCGGACCGAGCGCCGAGGAGACCGCGCCGTGCGCGCCCTCGATGCTGTCCACGCCCGCCTGGCCCTGGAGGTTCGTCGCGGCCAGCAGCAGCATGCCCAGGTTCACCGCGCCCGCCAGGAGCATCGCCAAGCCGACGTCGGCGCGCGTAGCGCGCAGCAGGCGGCGGCGCTGGCGGCCCTCGGGACAGCCGTGGCGGTCGCGGACCAGGCCCGAGTGCAGGTAGACCGCGTGCGGCATCACCGTCGCGCCGAGCATGGCCGCCGCGATGAGGATGCTGCCCGCGCCGTCGAACCGCGGGACCAGGCCGCCGAGGGTCTCCGCGGCCGACGGCGGCTCGACGAACAGGCTCGCCAGGAAGCCGATCGCGATCACCGCCAAGAGCCCGGTGACGACCCGCTCGAACGTGCGCTGGCCGCCGCGGTCCTGGACCGCCAGCAGCGTCAGCGACACCGCGCCGGTGATCAGCCCGCCGACGATGAGCGGGAGGTCGAACAGCAGGTTGAGCGCGATCGCGCCGCCGACCACCTCGGCCAGGTCGGTGGCGATGGCGACGATCTCCGCCTGCGCCCAGTAGGCCAGCCGGGCGCGACGGGACAGGCGGGCGCGCAGGGCTTCCGGCAGCGACATCCCGCTGACCAGCCCGAGTTTCGCCGACAGGTACTGCACCAGCACGGCCATCAGGTTCGCCGCGACGATCACCCAGACCAGCAGGTAGCCGTAGCGGGCGCCGGCGCTGATGTTCGAGGCGACGTTCCCCGGGTCGACGTAGGCGATGGCGGCGACGAACGCCGGCCCGAGCAGGGCCGACCCGGTGCGCAGGCGGGTCACCAGTCTCGGCCGGACAGCCTCGGTCACAGCCATGACGCCACCTCTCGAAAACCGGATGTCGGGGACCCTAAACCGAAGTTTAGGCGTGCCAAACTTTGTTTTTCAAGGGTGACCGCTCCCACCCCGGCACCCGGGTACCCGGATCGGCGGCGGTGAAAAGTCAGGGATGGGCGACCTCGTGGCCGGCTTCGCGCAACGCCGCGACCGCGTCGCCGAGGTCGGCGGCGCGAACCAGGATGTGGTCGGTGTCGAACGTCGAGATCGAGAACAGCGCGACCCCGGCGGCGGCCAGCTCCGAGGCCAGCGCGGCGATGATGCCGGTGAGCGTGAACTCCAGCGGGCCGCGGACCGACAGCAGCCGCCAGCCGTCCTCGGCCGCCGCGGCCCCGCCCGGCTCGCGGCCGGCCGGGCAGATCACCGACAGTTCTTCGGGCGTCCGCGTCACCGAAACCAGGGCGTCGCCCGGCTCGAAGAGCTCGGCGGGCACCGCGGCGTCCGCGGGCAGCCGCACGACGGCGTACTCGCCGGGCCGGACGTCGATCGCGAGTCGTTTCATCAGCCTTCCAGCACCTTCGGGCTCGTGGCGATCTCGGTGCCGTCCGGCAGCGTCGAGATGGTGAAGTCCGCGAACACGTTCGCCGCGGCCTTCTGCAGCTGCCGCAGGCACTCCACGGCCAGCTCACGGATTTCGACGTCGGCGTGCTCGGTCGCCCGCATCGCGACGAAGTGCCGCCAGGCGCGGTAGTTCCCGGTCACGACGATGCGGGTTTCGGTCGCGTTCGGCAGCACGGCGCGGGCGGCCTGGCGGGCCTGCTTGCGGCGCAGGGTCGCGCTCGGGACGTCGGCGAACTTCTCCTCGAGCCCGGCCAGCAGCTCGGTGTAGGCCTCGACGCTCGCCCGGGTCGCGGCGAGGAACTTCTCGTGCAGCACCGGATCGTCGGCGATGATCTCCGGCTCGACGAACTCGGCGTCGCGCTCCGGGACGTACCGCTGCGAAAGCTGGGAGTAGGAGAAGTGGCGGTGCCGGATCAGCTCGTGGGTCAGGGACCGGGAGATGCCGGTGATGTAGAAGGTCACCGAACCGTGCTCCAGCACCGAAAGGTGGCCGACGTCGATGATGTGCTCGAGGTAGCCGGCGTTGGTCGCGGTGGCCGGGTTCGGTTTCTTCCACGACTGGTAGCAGGCGCGGCCGGCGAACTCGGCGAGCGCTTCCCCGCCGTCCGCGTCGGTCGACCACGGCACGTCCCCGGGCGGGAAGAACTCCGTCTTCGCGATCAGCTGCACTCTGGGTGACACGGTTCCGGTCACGTCAGCACTCCTTCTCCGGCTTCCGCGCAGCCTAACCGCGTGAGGGCGGTCACTCCCGGGGGACACGTGACACCACCGCCGCCTTGACTGACATCACCGATGACGTCATAGTGGTGTCATGGACCTGACGCCGTACATCGCCAACCTTCGCGAGGACCTCGCGAACACGGCTGCCGCCGGGGACGAGCACACCCGGCGGGCGGCCGCGCTGCTGTCCTCCGCGCTCGAGCCCGCCGTCCGCCTGACGCTGATGAACGCCCTCGCCGACCTCGCCGCCGAGGTCACGGCCGCCCTGCCGGGCCAGGTGGTGGACGTCCGGCTCGACGGCCGGGACGTGCGGGTGGTCGTCACCGGGACCGCCGAGGAGCCGGCGTCACGTGCGACACCACGTGACACCACACCACCGCCACCGATCGACGGTGGTGACATCAGCCGGATCACCCTCCGGCTGGTCGAGCAGATCAAGGGCCAGGCCGAACGCGCGGCCGCCGCGCAGGGCATCTCGCTGAACACCTTCGTTTCGCAGGCGGTGCAGGGCGCACTGGGCCACGGCGCGCTCGGCGGCGGGGGCCACAAGCACCAGAGCAAGGGCGACCGCGGCGGGAGCGGGTCGCACCTGCACGGCTGGGTCGAAGGCTGAGGGGACGAGACGATGAGTGAAGAACAGACCACACCGGCCGAAGAGCCGAACGACGAACTGGTCCGGATCGACGAGTTCGAGACGGACGTCCCGCTGGAGCTCGACGTCAGCGTCACGATCGGCCGCGTCGAGGTCGTGCTCGAAGGCGACTCCGGCGCCCGCGTCGAGCTGCGGCACGACCAGGGCGAGCAGCAGCCGTGGGTGGCGGGGGTCAACAGCCTGCTGTCCTGGGTCGGCGAACGCTTCGGCGACCAGCTGGGCGTCGACCCGGCGACCTCCCCGGCCGAAGCCGTGCGGCAGAGCCGGATCGAAAAGCTCGGCAACCGCCTGGTCGTCCAGGCACCGAAGGCCTGGCAGCTGCGCAACGCCGCACTCGCGGTCAAGGTGCACGCACCGGCGGGCTCACACGTCGAGGTGCGGGCGGGCGCGGCGGACGTCACCGTCACCGGCTCGGCCGGCCGCGTCGACCTGCTGACCGGCTCCGGCGAGGTGAAGCTCGACCGCGCCGACGGCTCGGCCACCATCCGCACCGGCAGCGGCGCCGTCAAGCTCGGCCCGACGCTGGGCGGGCTGCAGCTGCGCAGCGGCAGCGGCCACGTCGAGGCGTCGTCGATCAGCGGGTCCGCGACGCTGGCCACCGGCACCGGCGACGTCTGGCTGGGCGCGGTCTCGGGCGAGGTGATGGCCCGCACCGGCAGCGGCGACCTGTCGGTGGCCGACGCCGGCTCCGGCACGCTCGACCTGATCACCGGCTCCGGCGAGGTCCGGATCGGCATCCGCGGCGGGACGTCCGCCGAGGTCGACCTGACCTCCAGCGCCGGCCGCGTCTCCAGCGAACTGGACGTCGCCGACTCCGCTCCCGAGGGCGGCGTGAAGCTGAAGGTCCGAGCCCGCACGGGCACCGGCAACGCCGTCGTGACGCGCGCAGCGGGCTGAACAGGGGGATGAACGGGCCGTTCCCGGTGGGGGTGCCGGGGACGGCCCGTTCGCGCGAAATACCAGAGAAAGCGTCCCGCAGAAATCCGGCGAACGAAGGGTGAATCCGTCGAAATTACGTTTCACCCGGTTACAGCCGGAGAATCGCTGATTTTCTCGGGTTCGCCTTGAACAAATCGCGAGGCTGTCTCGTTCCCATCGGTTGACCGCGCCGGCCTGGCGAAAGGTGACCGAGTGACCGCGCTGATCCGCCCCTCCTCGCTGCAGGGCCTGACCGCCGCCGACCGCGTGCTGTTCCAGCGGTTCGGCACCGGAAAAGCCGCCGGAGTGCCGTTCCGCCGAATTCATGACGCCGTATTGGCGCAGGCGCGGGCCCGTCCGGACGCACCGGCCGTGATGCACTCGGGTGAATCACTCACCTACGCCGAACTCGATCGGCGGTCGGCGTCCCTCGCTGCCGCGCTCACCGGGCTCGGGGTGCGGCCCGGGCACCACGTCGGCCTGTTCCTCACGCGGTCGATCCCGATGGTGGTCGGCATCCTCGCCGTGCTGCGCGCGGGCGCGGCGTACGTGCCGCAGGACATCCGGATCACGCCCGCACCGCAGCTGCGGCACATCGTGGCCACCGCGGGCATCGAGGTCGTCCTGACCACGCGCGAGCACGCCGGCGCGCTGCCCGCGGGCCTCGGCCGGGTCGTCGCCATCGACGGCGAGCACCCACCGCCCGACCGGTGCGTCCCTCCCCCGTCCGGTGGGGCCGGCACGGCGATGGTGATCTTCACGTCCGGCACGACCGGACGGCCCAACGGCGTGCGGGTCACCCACGCGAACCTCGGCAACGTCCTGCTGACCGCACCGGGCTCGCTCGGCATCCGGCCCGGCGACCGCGTGGCGCAGCTGCTGAACATCGCCTTCGACATGGCCGCCTGGGAAATCCTCGGGTCCCTTTCCCACGGCGGCTGCCTGGTGATCCGCGGCAAGGACATCGAGGAGACCGCCCGCGCGGCCGACGTCCTCATCGCCACCCCCGGCGTACTGTCCACAGTGGATCCGAGGGCGTGCCCGCGGGTGCGGACCGTCGCCGTGGCGGGCGAGCGGTGCCCGGCCGCGCTGGCCGAGGCCTGGTCGCGGCGGGCGAGCTTCCACAACGCCTGCGGCCCCACCGAAGTGACCATCGTCAACACCGTGCAGCGCTACGATCCCCGGCTCGGCGGGCTGACGATCGGCCCTCCGGTGCCGAACACCACGGTGTACGTGCTCGACGACGAGCTGAGACCGTGCGCGATCGGGCAGGCCGGGGAGATGTGGGCCGGCGGCGCGTGCGTCACGGCGGGCTACGCCGGCAACGACGTCCTCACCGCCGAGCGCTACCGGCCGGACCCCTTCCTCGGCGGCGCGCACCGGATGTTCCGCACCCGGGACCTCGTCCGGTGGACCACCGACGGCCAGCTGGAGCACCACGGGCGGACCGACGACCAGGTCAAGGTGCGCGGCTTCCGCGTCGAACTGGACGCGGTCACCGCGACGCTGGAGCGGGCCCCGGGCTGCGAACGGGCGACCACGGTGCTCTACGACGGCGGGCTCGTCGGCTTCGTGACCCCTTCGACCGCCGAGCCGGAGCGCATCCGGCGTTCGGCCGAAGCCGCGTTGCCGTACTACAGCGTGCCCGCGATGATCGTCCCGGTGGACCACCTGCCGCTCACCGAACGCGGCAAGGTCGACCGGCGCGCCCTGCTGTCGCGGTTGGACAGCCGCGAGCCGGCGGAGACGGTGGCATGACCGCCACGCTCCCGGCCACGCCGGAATCCGTGCGGGCCCGGCTGAAGCGACGGCCGTGGACCCACCACAACCGGCTGGCCGCGGCGGTGGTCGCGGGCAACGCCGTCGCCGCCACCGCCGGCCCGCTCGACGTCGGCGTCCTGACCTGGCTGGTGCTGGGCAACCTGACCCTGGCCGTGCTGATCCGCCAGCAGCTGGTGATCAACCTGCTGTTCCGGCTGGCCACCGCCGCGCCGGTGCGGCGTTCGCTGCGGCTGCGCTGGACGCTGGGCAAGGTCTACCACTTCGGCGGGCTGCACGTCGGCGGCACGCTCTGCGCCACCGCCTGGTTCCTCGTGCTCACCGGCGTGCTGACCGCCCGCGGCGGGCCGGCGGCCCTGCTGGTGACCAGCTGGGCGATCGTGGCCGTCCTCGCCGTCGTGATCGTGCTCGCGCTGCCCCGGGTGCGGGCGCGCCGGCACGACCTGTTCGAGCGCTCCCACCGGTTCGGCGGCTGGGCGCTGCTGGTGCTGTTCACCGTCCACTCGGCGCTGCTGGGCGGCGCGGCCTTCGCGGGCTCGGGCCCGTTCTGGGTGCTGCTGGTCGTCGTCACGAGCGTGGCCCTGCCGTGGCTGCGGCTGCGGCGGGTGCCGGTGCGGATTTCCCGGCCGTCGCCGCACGTGGCGCTGCTGTCGTTCGACTACGGCGTGACGCCGTTCGCCGGCTCGTCGACGGCGCTGAGCCGGAACCCGTTGCTGGAGTGGCATTCCTTCGCCAACGTGCCCGCGCCCGGGCGCGCCGGGTTCCGGCTGACCGTGTCCCGGGCCGGCGACTGGACCGGCGCCCTGATCGACGACCTGCCGTCGCACCTGTGGGTGAAGGGCATCCCGACCGCCGGGGTGGGCAACATCGACAAGCTGTTCCGCCGGGTGGTCTGGGTGGCGACCGGCAGCGGGATCGGCCCGTGCCTGCCGCACCTGCTCTCCGGCGAGACACCCGCGCGGCTCGTCTGGTCGACCCGCCACCCCCGGCGCACCTACGGCGACGAGCTCGTCGACGAAATACTCGCCGTGCAGCCGGACGCCGTCGTGTGGGACACCGACGGCGCCGGCAAACCCGATCTGGTCGAACTCGCCCTGCGCGCGCACCGGGACTTCGACGCGGAAGCAGTGATCTGCATTTCGAACAAGAAGACAACGTGGCACGTCGTCGAGGCGCTGGAAGCCCGCGGGATTCCGGCCTTCGGCGCGATCTGGGACTCGTGAGGGAGACAGCATGGACCGGACCGTCGTAGTCGATCTGCAGGCGCCCGTCGCGACCGTGACCGTGGACCGGCCGCGGGCACGCAACGCGCTGTCGTCCCAGGTGCTCACCGAACTGATCGCGGTGTGCTCGTCGCTGGGCGGAGACCCGGCGGTCGCGGGCGTCGTCCTGACCGGCGCGCCGGGGCCGGCGTTCGTCGCGGGAGCCGACATCCGGGAGATGGCGGCGCTGAATCCCGAGGAGGGGGCGCAGTTCGGCGCACTCGGCCAGGAGGTCACCCGGGCGTTGGAGGGGCTGCCGGTGCCGGTGATCGCCTGCGTGGACGGCTACGCGCTCGGCGGCGGCTGCGAACTCGCGCTCGCGTGCGACTTCGTCTACGCCACGCCGAAGGCGGTCTTCGGCCAGCCGGAGGTCCTGCTCGGGCTGATCCCGGGGTTCGGCGGCTGCGTCCGGTTGCCGCGGCTGGTGGGGCCGGGACGCGCCCGCGAGCTGATCTTCACCGGCCGGCACGTCGACGCGGCGGAGGCGCAGCGGATCGGGCTGGTCACCGAGCTGTTCGACAGCCGCGAAGCCATGCTCGCCGGGGCCCGCGCGACGATCACGGCGGTGTCGCGGAACTCGCCCGCCGCGGTGGCGCTGGCGAAGAGCGCTCTGAACGCCGGCCGTGGGCGTCCGGTGGAGGACGGCCTGGAGCTGGAGCTCGCCGCGTTCAGAGCGGCGTTCACCAGTCCTGACATGCGTGAAGGTACCGGGGCGTTCCTCGGCAAACGCGAACCGGTGTTCGGGCGCTGACCGGGGCGGGTGCGCCATCAACGAGACACACACGGCGCTGCTGCAGGCGCTGCACGACGAGCACGCCCCGGCCCTGTGGCGGTACGCCCTGCGCCTGACCGGCGACGACCAGCTCGCCCAGGACGTCGTCCAGGAATCCTTGCTGCGCCTGTGGAACAGCCCGGAGATCCTCGAGCAGGGCGAGCCGGCGTCGCGCGCGTGGCTGTTCACGGTGGCGCGCAACGTCGTGATCGACGAGCGCCGGAGTGCGCGCTCGCGCCGAGAGGTGCGTTCGCCGTGTGTCCCGGAGGAGTCCCGCACCGACCCGATCGACTCCGCGCTGGACGCGTGGGTGATCACGGACGTGCTGACGCAGCTGACCCCGGACCACCGGACGGTGATCGTCCGCGCGTACTACATGGGGCAGTCGGTCGCCGAGCTGGCGGTGGAGCTGGAGGTGCCGGAGGGAACGGTGCGCTCCAGGTTGTTCTACGGCTTGCGCGCGTTGCGGCTGGCGTTGCAGGAGAGGGGGTTGACCAGGCGTTGAGCGATCCGTACCGCGACTGGGACGCGGCGTACGTCCTCGGCGCCCTGTCCCCTGCCGAGCGCCGGGAGTACGAGGGGCACCTGGAGTGTTGCGTTTCGTGCGCGGCGGCGGTGGCTTCGTTCGCGGGGATGCCGGGGATGCTTTCGATGGTGCCGCGGGAGACGACGGTGGAGCTGCTGGAGCCGGTTCCACCGCGGGCCTCGCTGGTGCCGGGGTTGGCGCGGGCGATCAGGGCCTCCCGACGGCGCGGCCGGACCCGGGTGGCGGCGGCACTGGCGGCGACGGCGCTGGCGGGAGCGGTGGCTGGGTCGCGGCTGGTGGCGCAGGGGTGTTCGCCGGATCTGCGGATCGACCGGACGACATCGGCTCCCGCAACGACGCCGAGCGCGGGGCGGGATCCGGCCTCTCTTCGGTTCGGCCGCGAGACGCCGTGATGCATCGCAGGCCACCTTGGGTGCGTTGAACGCACCCAAGGTCGCCTTGGGGAGCTGGGCCGGTGCGGTCGGGCGTCAGCGGACCAGCTTTGCCAGCGGCACTGCCAGGTCGCCCCGCGCGCCCACCGTCACTCCCGACAAGCCCAGCCACTCCGCCATGTGGCTCAGCTCCGCCGCCAGCTCCGGGAGGACGCGGGCCACGTCGGCTCCCTCCTCCGCGAATGCCCCCTGGACCCGCAGGACCCCCGCCGCCCGATCGGCCTTCAGGTCCACCCTCGCGACGAGCGAGCCGTCCAGGAGGAACGGGAACACGTAGTACCCGTACACCCGCTTCGGTTCCGGGACGTAGATCTCGATGCGGTAGTGGAACCCGAACAGCCTCTCCGTGCGGGCCCGCTCCCAGATCAGCGGGTCGAACGGGCACAGCAACGCCCGGCCCGTCACCGTCCGCGGCGTCCGGGCCGCTGCATGCCGATACGCCACCTGCTTCCAGCCGCGGACCGCTACCGGTTCCAGCTCCCCCGCCTCCACCAGCTCCGCCACCGCCTGGCGGGCCGGGGCCGGGCCGAGGCGGTAGTAGTCGCGCAGGTCCGTCTCCGTCGCCACCCCCAGGGCTCGCGCCGACCGCGAGATCAAGCCCCGCGCGCCCTCCTCCGCGGATACCGACCGGGCCAGGATCTCCGGGGGGACGACCCGCTCGGTCAGGTCGTAGAGCCGCTCGAACGACCGGCGCGTGCCCGTGGTCAGCTGGCCGATGCCGAACAGGTACTCGCAGACGCGCTTGACCTCCGACCGCTCCCACCACGAGCCCGGGCCGCGCCGCTGGGCGTCCGCCTCCACCGCCCGCTCGATGCCGCCCGCGCCGATCGGGCCCAGCTCCTTCACCACCGACAGGATCTCGTCGACCAGGCCCGGGGACTTCTCGATCAACGGCCCGTAGTGCCGCCACCAGCCGTCGCGCTTGGCGCCCGAGCGGATCAGGGGCCAGTCCTCGATCGGGAGGAGGCTCGCCTCGTGCGCCCACGTCTCCACCAGCAGCCGCGGGCGCCGGGCCGAGTGGGCCCACGCCGCTTCGTCGAGCAGCGCCGGGTCGTACGCGCCCAGCCGCGAGAACACCGGCATGTAGTGCGCCCGGACCGCGACGTTCACCGAGTCCAGCTGCAGCAGCTGGACTCGCGACAACACCCGTTTCAGGTGCTGCCGCGAAGGCACGCCGGACGGACGCGGGTCGGTGAAGCCCTGTGCGGCCAGGAACGTCTTCCGGGCCGTCGAGACGCTGATCGTTTGCATGGTGAGCTCATGGTGCCACCCACCACCGACAAAACCGGCACCATCCGTGCCCCACCACCGCCCCCGGCGGAGGAGCTGCGCTAATTTCTGCCCCATGAGCGACGCCGCCGTCCGTCCCGCCGATCTGTCCGACGCCGCGGAGATCGCCCGCATCCAGCGCGAAACCTGGCACGCCGCCTACGAGGACCTGCTCGGCAAGCAAGCCCTCGCGCAGCTGGACGCCACCGACCTCGCCGGTACCTGGACCGAGACCATCGACTACCCCGGCAGCCTCGTCTACGTCGCCACCGAGGGCGAGTTCACCGTCGGCTTCTGCGTCGCCGGCCGCGCCCCCGAAGACGAGGTCGCCCAGGCCGACGGGAGCCTGCCCGAGGACGCCGAGACGACCGGGCTGATCGCCACCCTGCTCGTCGAGCCGCGCTGGGGGCGCCGCGGGCACGCCGGCCGGCTACTCGCGACGGCCGCCGCGGGCCTGCGGGCCGACGGTGCCTCCCGCGGCATCGCCTGGGTCGCCCAGGGCGACCACGCCACGCTCGGCTTCTACCGCCGGGCCGGCTGGAACCCCGACGGCACCGTCCGCACCCTCGACACCGGCGAGCGCACCCTCCGCGAGGTCCGGCTCACCGGCACCCTCGACCTCAGCCTGAGCTGAGTCCCGGAAGATCACCCAGCGCATCACGGCGTACATGAACACGCCTTCGCCCGCGCCCGCGAGCAGCCGCGAGACGTGGTATTCGACGCCCAGCGCCGTCAGTCCCGCCCCCACACCCAGCAGGAAGACCGCGTAATTGACAGCAATCGCAAGGATGTAAAGCGCCAGTTGGCTTCCGACGGCGGCGTGGGAATGGAAGTTGAACGTCCGGTTCAGCGCGAAGCTCAGCCCGAACGCACCGGCGTACGCCAGCGTGATCGCCAGCCACACCGGCCAGCCGAGCACGCCGTGGAAGACGGTCAGCAGCGCGAGGTCGACGCCGAAGGTGAACCCGTTGATCAGGCAGAACCCGAGAAACGTCGGCGCCACGAACCGCGACAGACCCAGTGGCAGCACGCGCACGACGGCCCGGCAGAACGCGCCGAATCGATCAGCGGGCGTACGGGGTTGCTCGGCGGCCACCCCGTCAGTGTCCCGGCGGCGAGTGACGGGAAGCCGTCCGGCAGGTGATCTTCTGGTGCGGACCACCGGCCGAAAGGTGGGGCCAACACCAGTGCGTAGCGATTTCGAACTGATAACTTGGAAGAACGCGAGCGATTTTCAGGAGGTGACACGATGAGCTGGATCCTGCTGACGCTGGGCGTCGCGTTCGGTTCGGCCATCGTGCCGCTGATCAACGCCGAAGTCTTCCTGCTCGGCTTGTGCGCGAGCCAGCCGGGACTGCACTGGCTGTGGCTCGGGGCGGCGGTGGCCGTGGGGCAGATCGCCGGGAAGACCCTGTACTACCTGGCCGCGCGCGGGACGATCAAGCTCCCGAAGCCGCTGCACGACCGGCTGCACCGGGAGCGTCCGATGACGCCCCGGCGCGTGCGCTGGCAACTGCGGACGAAGCGGATTCGCGGCTGGGTCGAGCGGCTGCGCGAGCGCTGCCACCGGCACCCGCACTGGATGGCCGGGACGTACGGCGTGAGTTCCCTGGTCGGCCTGCCCCCGTTCATGGCGACGAGCGTGCTGGCCGGCCTGGTGCGGATGCGGCTCGCGACCTTCCTGACCACGGGGCTCGCCGGAAGGTGGATCCGCTTCAGTTTGATAGCGGCTTCACCCGCGGTGTTCGCGGGCTGGCTGCACCACTGAGCACGCTGCGATCAACGCGGTCCAGGCGGCGCGCGAGACGGTGAGTTGGCCCAGGTGACGGGCCTTCGTGTCCCGCACACCGACCGTGTCGGCGAGGAAAACCTCGACGCACTCGTCTTTTGCGGTGTAACTCGATTTACGCCACGCGCACACAATGCCCCCTATCGCGCCATCTCCTGCAGCAGGACCCGCGAGTTCTCCTCGCTCAAAGCTTTGCCCGACAACAGCTTTACCAGCCTCCGGTAGCTGGCGATAGCGTCCAACTCGTTGATGAAGGCGCTGGCGTGGTGATGTTCCAGCAGGACGATCGCCGGGTCACTGGGGAACTCGTAGAGCGCGAACATGCCGCCCTTGCCCGGGTGATACCCCACGTCAGCAGGCACGATCCGCACTGAAATGTTAGATGTAACAGCTAAGCGGAGCAGGTGGTCGACCTGGTCCGACATGACGCCCGCATCGCCGACCACCTCACGGATCGCCAGTTCGGAGATGATGGCCTTGAGCCGAACCGGCTGAGAGCCGGAGAGAATGCGCTGCCGTTTCAGGCGGGCCACCAGCCGCACATCGGCTTCTTCGACCTTGATGTCGGAAGTGGCGAGCAATGCGCGGGCGTAGTCGGGAGTCTGCAGCAAGCCCGGGATGATCAACGGGGACCAGTTGGTGATCAAGCTGGCCGACCGCTCGCACTGCATCACCCCGGTCAGCGCTGCGGGCAAGTCCGACGGGTTCGAGTCCAGCCAGTTGGGGTTCCTCACGTGCTGCACCAAAGCCAGAATCCGGTTGGTCACTGCCCGATCCACCCGCAGGTACCCGAGAATCCGCGCCACCTCCTCGACCGGCGGCACCCGGACCCCCAGCTCCCACTGGGACAGCAACCGCGGGTCGACCTCGAGCGCCCGCGCGAGCTCGCGCAATCCGAACTTCCGCGCTTCGCGCACTTCGCGCAGCGACGCGGACAACGCCCGTGAACCAGGAGAAGACGAAGTCGGTTTTATGCGGCCGATAGTACGAAGCCCGCTCATTTCCCGAATGAACGACAACTGTCAGCGAATTGCCACACCTGAAGGACTTAGCGGTCGGCGGCTTCCAATTCCACGGCCTTCTTCATCGTCTCGCGCGCCCGGCGGCGGTCGCCCGCGATGTCGTACGCGTACGCCAGCTTGTACCAGGCCCGCCAGTTCTCCTGATCGGCCTCGACCTCCGCGCGGCGCTGCTCGAACCACGCGTCGGCCGCTTCACGGTCCACGCGGCCCGAAGGCCGACGCGGGAGGTCCGAGACGTCCGGGAGCTCACCCTCGGCGTCCAACCGCCGGGACAGGCGCTGGACCTGCAGGCCGTTGCGCCAGGTCATCACCACGACCCAGACGCCCAGGACCGGCAGCAGCAGCACGCCGGCCCCCAGCGCGATGCCGACGCCCGTCCCCGTCTTGAACAGCGCGAACGCCCGGTCCGCCAGCAGGAACAGGTACACGACCAGCGCCGCTGTCAGCAGCAGCGCCACGTTGCGAGCTTTCACCGGCGGGCCATCACAGGTCGAGGACGTTTTCCAGGCCGACCGTCAGGCCGGGACGGTGCAGGACCTCACGCACGCCGAGCAGCACGCCCGGCATGAACGATGTCCGGTCGAGGGAGTCGTGACGGATCGTCAGGGTCTCCCCCTCACCGCCGAACAGGATCTCCTCGTGCGCGACCAGGCCCGGCAAGCGGACCGAGTGCACCCGCACCTCCTCGACCGAGGCGCCACGGGCGCCGTCGAGCTCCGAGGTCGTCGCGTCCGGGCCTGGTGTGACGCCCGCTTCCGCGCGTGCGGCAGCGATCATCCGGGCCGTGTGCGCGGCGGTGCCCGAAGGCGCGTCGGCCTTGCGGTTGTGGTGCAGCTCGATGATCTCGGCCGAGGCGTAGAACTTCGCCGCCTGGGCCGCGAACCGCATGGCCAGAACCGCGCCAAGAGCGAAGTTCGGCGCGATCAGCACACCCAGAGCGGGCTTCGGTTCCAGCAGCGCACGCAGGTCGGCCAACCGGGACTCGCTGAAGCCGGTGGTGCCGACGACCGCGTGGATGTCGTGCGCGACCAGGTACTCCAGGTTGCCCATGACGGCGTCGGGGTGGGTGAAGTCGACGACCACCTGGGCGTCGGCCAGCGGGGCGAAGTCGTCGCCCGCGTCCAGCGCGGCGACGAGCTTCATGTCCGACGCGCCTTCGACGGCGTTCACCACCGTCGCACCCATCCGGCCGCGCGCACCGAGCACACCGACGTTGATGGTCATGAAGCGATCACCTCGTGCAGGTCGTCAGGAAGGTCGTCGGCGTGAGCGTACGGCCCGACCACCGCCGCCGCCGAGACGCCACCGGGCCGCGCGAACAAAGTGCGAGCGAGCGCACACACCTCGTCGGTGGTCACCGCGTCGATGCGGGCGATCGTGTCGTCGACGCCCAGGTAGCGGCCGTAGTTGAGCTCGTTCTTGCCGATCCGCGACATCCGCGACGACGTGTCTTCCAGGCCCAGCACCAGGCCGCCGCGCAGCTGGCCCTTGGCCCGGGCCACCTCGGCGTCGGTGAGGCCGTCGACGCCGACCTTCTCGAGCACCTCGCGGATGACGCCGGCGACGTCGCCGAGCTTCTCCGGCTGACAGCCCGCGTACACGGCCATGTGCCCGGTGTCGGCGTAGCTCGCGACCGACGAATACACCTGGTAGGCCAGCCCGCGCTGCTCGCGGATCTCCTGGAACAGCCGCGACGACATGCCGCCGCCGAGGGCCGCGTTGAGCACCGACAGCGCGAAGCGGCGGTCGTCGTGGCGCGACAGCGAGCGCAGCCCGAGCATGACGTGCGCCTGCTCGGTGTCGTCGGTGTGCAGGGCCAGCTTCGGCACGGTCTTGATCCGGGCGCGGCCCTCGCGCGGCGCGATCGGCGTCGCGGACCCGTCCAGGCGCTCGCCGAGGGCCTTGCGCACCAGCCGCAGCACGTGGTTGTGGTCGATGTTCCCGGCCACGGACAGGACCATCCGCGGCAGCGTGTAGCGGCGCTTGTAGAAGTTCCGCAGGGCCGCGGGCGACATCTCCACGATCGACTTCTCGGTGCCGAGCACCGGGCGGCCGAGCGGGTGCTCGCCGAGGATCGCCGTCACGAACGTCTCGTGCAGCAGGTCTTCGGGGTCGTCGTCGCGCATCGAAATCTCTTCGAGGACGACGCTGCGCTCCATGTCCATGTCGCGGTCGGTGCACAGCGCCTCGAACACGACGTCGGTGACCAGGTCCATGGCGAGCGGGAGGTCGGCGTCGAGCACCTGCGCGTAGTAGCAGGTGTGCTCCTTCGCCGTGAAGGCGTTGAACTCACCGCCGACGGCGTCGATCTCCTCGGCGATCTGCGTGGCGTCGCGGTGCTTGGTGCCCTTGAACAGCAGGTGCTCGAGGTAGTGCGCGGCGCCGGCGACGGAGGCGGGCTCGTCGCGGGACCCGATGCCGACCCACAGCCCGACCGTGGCCGAGCGGGACGCGGGGACGCGCTCGGTGATCACCCGCAGGCCGCCGGGCAGGACGCTGCGCTTGACGACCGCACCGTCCGGGGTGGACTCGAGCGTGCGGGTGGTGCCGACGGGCTGTTCGTGCCCGGAAACCTGCCGTGCCATGGGTTCCTTACTCACCTTGCCGTGAAGGCCACCTCGGGAGTCCCCGAGGTGGCCTTCACGGACCGATATTCGCTGAACTGCGGCCTTACTTGGCGTCGGCCTTCTCGGCGTCGGCCGGGGCAGCGTCACCCTCGGCGGGCTTCGCCGCTTCGTCGTCCTTGACCACGATCAGGCTGATCTTGCCGCGGTTGTCGATGTCGGCGATCTCGACGCGGAGCTTGTCGCCCACGTTGACCACGTCCTCGACCTTGTTGATCCGCTTGCCGTTGCCCAGCTTGGAGATGTGCACCAGGCCGTCCTTGCCCGGCAGCAGCGAGACGAACGCGCCGAACGCGGCCGTCTTCACCACGGTGCCGAGGAAGCGCTCGCCGACCTTGGGCAGCTGCGGGTTGGCGATGGCGTTGATCAGGTCGATCGCCGCCTCCGCCGACGGGCCGTCGGCCGCGCCCACGTAGATCGTGCCGTCGTCCTCGATGGAGATGTCGGCACCGGTCTGCTCGGTGATCGAGTTGATCATCTTGCCCTTCGGGCCGATGACCTCGCCGATCTTGTCCACCGGGATCTTCACGCTGGTGACGCGCGGGGAGTACGGGCTCATCTCGTCCGGGCTGTCGATCGCCTCGGCGATGACCTCCAGGATGGTGAGACGGGCGTCCTTCGCCTGCTTCAGCGCGGCGGCGAGCACCTCGGAGGGGATGCCGTCGAGCTTCGTGTCCAGCTGCAGCGCGGTGATGATGTCCTTGGTGCCGGCGACCTTGAAGTCCATGTCGCCCAGGGCGTCCTCGGCACCGAGGATGTCGGTGAGCGCCACGTAGCGGGTCTCGCCGTCGACCTCGTCGGAGACCAGGCCCATCGCGATGCCCGCGACCGGCGCCTTCAGCGGCACGCCGGCGTTGTACAGCGCCATCGTGGACGCGCAGACCGAGCCCATCGAGGTCGAGCCGTTCGAGGCCAGCGCCTCGGAGACCTGGCGGATCGCGTACGGGAACTCGTCCCGCTTCGGCAGCACCGGCACCAGGGCGCGCTCGGCGAGCATGCCGTGGCCGATCTCGCGGCGCTTCGGCGAACCGACGCGGCCGGTCTCGCCGGTGGAGAACGGCGGGAAGTTGTAGTGGTGCATGTAGCGCTTGTGCGTCTCCGGGGACAGCGAGTCGATCTGCTGCTCCAGGCGAAGCATGTTCAGCGTGGTGACGCCCAGGATCTGGGTTTCGCCGCGCTCGAACAGCGCCGAGCCGTGCGCCCGCGGGATCACGGCGACCTCGGCCGAGAGCGACCGGATGTCGGTGAGGCCACGGCCGTCCATGCGGATCTTCTCGGTGAGGACCCGCTGGCGCATGATCTTCTTCGTCAGGGCCTTGAACGCCCCGCCGATCTCCTTGTCGCGGCCCTCGAAGGCCTCGCCCTCGCCCACGCCGACCTTCTCCAGCACGGCGGCCTTGACCTCGTCGGTCGCGGCGTCGCGGTCCTGCTTGCCCGGGATCTGCAGCGCACGGGCCAGGTCGTCGGTGGCGATCGCCGCGACGGCGTCGTAGACGTCCTGCTCGTAGGCCAGGAAGACCGGGAACTCACCGGTCGGCTTGGCGGCGACGTCGGCCAGCTTCTGCTGGGCCTCGCACAGCACCTTGATGAACGGCTTCGAGGCCTCGAGGCCCGCGGCGACCGCGGCCTCGTCCGGCGCCTTGCCGCCCGCGGCGATCAGGTCGAGCGTGTGCTCGGTGCCCTCGGCCTCGACCATCATGATCGCGACGTCCTCGCCCACGATGCGGCCGGCGACGACCATGTTGAAGGTCGCCTTCTCCAGCTGCGACCAGGTCGGGAACGCGACCCACTGGTCCTCGACCAGCGCGACGCGCACGCCGCCGACCGGGCCGGAGAACGGCAGGCCGGCGATCTGGGTCGACGCCGACGCGGCGTTGATGGCCAGCACGTCGTACGGGTCGTCCGGGTTGAGGCTCTGGACGGTGATGACGACCTGGATCTCGTTGCGGAGACCGTCGGTGAACGACGGGCGCAGCGGCCGGTCGATCAGGCGGCAGGTCAGGATCGCGTCGGTCGACGGGCGGCCTTCGCGGCGGAAGAACGCGCCGGGGATGCGGCCGGCCGCGTACATGCGCTCCTCGACGTCCACCGTCAGGGGGAAGAAGTCGAAGTGGTCCTTCGGGTGCTTCGACGCGGTCGTCGCCGAAAGCAGCATGGTTTCTTCGTCGAGGTACGCGACCACGGCGCCGGCGGCCTGCTTGGCCAGGCGGCCCGTCTCGAAGCGGACGGTGCGGGTGCCGAACCGGCCGTTGTCGATCACAGCTTCGGTCTCGTGCACGGTGACTCCGGTGGAGTCGGTCATAGATTGTTCTCCTCTTTGGTTCCTTCGTACGACGCGAGTCTCCCACCCTGGGACCCATTTCGCCTGAGGACGCTCGAGGAGTGATGCCGGTCTTCGATCGAAGCCCCCGGGACTCTTCCCGGAAGCCACTACCGAGGACCGGCGGACGGATTCCCCGGGCGCGCTCGCGCCGTTCTTCTTTTGAAGCTCTGCGGCGAGGGGGAGCGACCCGGTGGTCACTCCCCCTCGGTTGCAGCTATCGGCGCAGGCCGAGGCGCTGGATCAGCGCACGGTAACGCTCGATGTCCACCTTCATCACGTAGTTCAGCAGCCGGCGGCGACGGCCGACCAGCAGCAGGAGCCCGCGACGCGAGTGGTGGTCGTGCTTGTGAGCCTTGAGGTGCTCGGTGAGGCCGACGATCCGCTTGGTCAGCAGCGCGACCTGGGCCTCGGGAGATCCCGTGTCCGAGTCGTGCACGCCGTACTCGGCCAGGATCGACTTCTTCTCTTCGGTGGACAGCGCCACTTGTGTTACTCCTCGAAATGATCAGTGCCGTGCGGCCCCGGACGTGGATGCACGCCGGGAAGACGGTCACGGCCGCCACGGACTGCAGCCGGACCCGCTCGTGAGGTTACCAGCCCGCTGAACAGCGTCTTCAGGCGCCGCCCAGCTCGAAGGCGCGGGCCACGCGGTACCGGGGACCACCCGGCTCGCGCTCGCTGGTCATCAGCGCCACTTCCGCGGCCCGCCACCGCCGGCTCGTGAAACCACCGAGGCATTCGGTCCAACGCGCGGCGCGCCCGGGTTCTTCCCGGGGGAACCGCGCGAGCGTCAGGTGGGCCCGGTAGGGCCTCGGTTCGGCGTCGGCGCCCGCGGCGTGCGCGAGCGGCGCCAGCTCCGATCCGGCGACAGTCAACCACAGCACCCCGGGGAACGTCGCGGCCTTTTCCAGCCGGACGTCGACCGCCGGGCGCCCGGCCAGCCGGGTGCCCAGCCAGGCGGCGCGGGTTTCGACGTCGTCCGGCCCGTAGTAGGCGAGGGTGATGTGCCACCGCTCCGGCGGCTCCCAGCGGAGGCCGTCGTCGGTGGTTCCGATCGCCGCTGTGATCGCCTCGGCGACGTCGTCCGGCGGGAGCAGCGCGCTGAACAGGACCGGCATCAGGCGCCGTGGCCCGCCCGGCGGAGCAGGTCGGCGATGGCCGGGAACTCGTCGTCGAGGCGCTTGGCGGCCTCGCCCAGGTCCTCGTCCTCGGCCAGGTCGCGCAGGTAGGCGAGGACCTTCTGGTCTTCGTTGACCACCGGGATGTTGTCGCGCCCGACGGTGGGGCGGGAGTCGCGGACGTCCTCCATCGCGGCCAGCATCGCCTCGCGGTTGCCGGCGGCGACCTCGGGCACCAGGATCTTGCGCTCGAGCATGATCATCCTGGCCAGCACGACCGGGTTGCCGATCTTCGCCCGCCGCCCGCTCATCACCTGGCTGAGCATGGGGGCGCTGATCCCGAGGACCTCGGCCAGGAACGCCTGCGAAACGTCGAACGCGACGACGAGCCGGCGCACGCGGTCGCCGAGCGGCTCCCCGTACCACTCACGCTGCAACGCGATGTTCCGCTGGACGATCTTGTGGTCCTCCACCAGTCTCCCGCTCCCCTTATTTCCTTTTTTCGCGCACACCGTCCGTGAGCATCTTGCCATCGCGCTCACGTGCGTGGACGCGGAATCCCCTATTCCTCCCCGGTCAGGGCGTCCGGGGGCAGTTCGAGTGCCTTTCTCGTCTCGACCACGTCGTCGTCGATCTGCGCGACGAGCCCCGCCGAGTCCGCGAACCGCACCTGGTCACGCAGCCGCGTCACGAAGTCGATGGCCACGTGCTGGCCGTAGAAGTCCTCGTCGACGTCGAGGACGAACGCCTCGACGGTCCGCTCGCGCCCGGAGAACGTCGGGTTGGTGCCCACCGAGACCGCGGCGCGCAGCCGGCGCGCCGGGTCGGCCGAACGGGTGAACCACGCACTGTAGACGCCGTCGGCCGGGACGGCGGCGAAGCGCGGGGTCGACAGGTTCGCCGTCGGGTAGCCGAGCTCGTGGCCCCGGCCGTCGCCGCGGACGACGATCCCCTCGAGGCGGTGCGGGCGGCCGAGCGCTTCGGCGGCGGCGACCACGTCCCCGGCGTCGATGCACGACCGGACGTAGGTGCTCGAGAAGGTGATCGCCGATTGGTCCTCTTCGGACAGTTCCTTGCCCTGCAGCTCGGCGCCGAACGCGGCGAAGCCGAACCGGCGGCCGAGGGTGCGGAGCAGCTCGACGTCGCCGGCCGCCTTGGCGCCGAAGGTGAAGTTGTCGCCGACGATCACCGCGGCCGCGTGCAGCCGGTCGACCAGCACCTCGTGCACGAACTCCTCCGGCTGCAGCCGGGACAGCTCGAGGGTGAACGGCAGCACGCAGAAGACGTCGACACCGAGGCCCTCGACGATCTCGGCCTTGCGCCGCAACGTCGTCAGCTGCGCCGGGTGGCTGCCCGGGCGCAGCACCTCGGACGGGTGCGGGTCGAACGTCAGCATGACGCTCGGCAGGCCGCGCTCGGCGGCCGCCGCCACCGTCCGGCTGATCAGCTCCTGGTGCCCGCGGTGGACACCGTCGAACACGCCGATGGTGACCACGCACCGGCCCCAGCTGCCGGGGAGATCCCCCAGCCCACGCCACCGAAGCACGTCACACTCCCGTCTCTCGAGCCCACCCTAGGCGGGCAGCAACACGACCACCGCGCGGGACACACCCTGTTCGTCGGCGGCCAGGGCGAGCACCCGGCCGTCGGGACCGAAGAGCCCGTACGTGCCTTCGACGCCGGCCGCCGGGATGCGCTGGCCGTGGCGGACCGCTTTCGCCGTGGCGGCGTCGAGGTCGCGCCGCGGGAAGGCGGCGGCGACGGCGGCGTCGAGGTCGAGGCTCAGTTCGGGCTGCTCTTCGAGCTGGTCGAGGGTCCTCGCCTTGGCGAGGGTGAAGGGGCCGACCGTGGTGCGCCGGAGGGCCTTCAGGTGGCCGCCGACGCCGAGGTCCGCGCCCAGGTCGCGGGCCAGCGCGCGGACGTAGGTGCCGGAGGAGCACTCGACGACGGCGTCGACCTCGACGTGGTCCTCTTCGTGGCGGATCGCGAGGACGTCGAAGCGGTAGACGGTGACCGGGCGGGCCGGGATGACGACGTCCTCGCCGGCGCGGACGCGGGCGTAGGCGCGCTTGCCGTCGATCTTGACCGCGCTGACCGCGCTGGGCACCTGCCGGATGTCGCCGGTGAGCTTTTCGATGCCGTTGGCGATGTCTTCGTCCCGTGTCTTCCGCGTATCCGCGGTGGTGAGGACTTCGCCCTCGGCGTCGTCGGTCGTTGTGCTGCTGCCGAGGCTCAGGGTGGCCAGGTAGGTCTTGCGGTCCAGGGCCAGGTGGCCGAGCAGCTTGGTGGCGCGCTCGATGCCGAGCACCAGCACGCCGGTCGCCATCGGGTCGAGCGTGCCGGCGTGCCCGACCTTGCGGGTCCCCATGATCCGGCGGGCGCGCGCGACGACGTCGTGCGACGTCATGCCGGCGGGCTTGTCGACGATGAGCAGGCCGGGAGGCGGGGCGGGACGGCGGGGCGGTTTCGGGCTCGACACGCGGCAAACCCTAGCGGCCGCTTGTCGTGGAACGGATGACGCCTCGGATGGCCACGATGGAGGCGTGACGGAGATCGAAGTCCGGGCCGCGCGGCCCGCCGAGCTGGAAGCGGTCGCCGAGCTCCGGTGGCGCTGGGTGGCCGAGCGGGACGGCCTCCCCGCCGACGGCCGCGACGCGTTCGTGCGCGAGTTCGCCGCGTGGGCGCGGGAGAACGCGGCCACCCACCACTGCCTCGTCGTCGTGCGCGACGGGCAGGTGCTCGGGATGGCGTTCCTGGCGGTGACCTCGCGCGTACCGACCCCGACGGCGTTCTCGCGGGCCGGCGGTGACGTGCAGAGCGTGTACGTCGTGCCGGAAGCCCGCGACGGCGGCCTCGGCGGCCGGCTGATCGACGGCGTCCTGCGGCTGGCCGGGGAGCTGGGGCTGGAGCGGGTCACCGTGCACTCGTCGCCGCGGGCCGTGCCCGCCTACCGGCGGCGCGGGTTCGCGGTCGCGCCCCAGCTGCTGCAGGCGGTGATTCCGGCAGACTGGGGGTCATGCGGATCAACCACCAGGTCGTCACCTTCGACGCGGCCGACCTCGCCGCCGAAAGCCGCTTCTGGGCCGGGGTCCTCGGCGGGGAGGTGAGCGAGGACGGCGACTGGCACATGGTGCTGGTGGACGGGGCGCCGCGGATCGGCGTCCAGCTCGCGCCCGACCACACGCCGCCGCAGTGGCCGGACGGGCCGTCGAAGCAGCAGGTGCACCTCGACCTGTGGGTCGAGGACTTCGCCGAAGCACATGACGAGGTGATGGCGCTCGGCGCCACGGTGCTGAAAGCCGCGGCCGGCAGCACGTCCGGGGACGACTTCCAGGTGTACGCCGACCCGGCCGGACACCCCTTCTGCCTGTGCTGGCTGGTCCCCCGGCGCGGGTGATCAGGCGGCGACGATCGGCGTCTCGGGGAGGGCCGCGTCCCAGCGACGGCGGGTGATGCGCACCGGCAGTTCCTCGCCGCGGGCCTCGGCGAGGAACAGGTGGGTGCGGGTCCGGCGCCACCACACCAGCAGCCGGAACGTGCCGAAGGCCAGCACCGCGACGAGCGCCAGCAGCGACCACCGGAAGTTCCCGCCGGTCACCTGCAGGAGCACACCGACGGCGAGTGCGGCGATCGTCGTCGCCACGAAGCCGCCGACGTTGACCACGCCGGTCGCCGTGCCGACGCGGCTGAGCGGGTTGTAGTCGCGGGCGAGGGCGAACCCGATCATCGACGCGGGGCCGCCGAGGGCGAGGAACGCGAAGGCGGGCACCAGCACCGGCAGCGGCACCGGGCCCGGCCAGCCCAGCAGCACCGCCCAGACCAGCGCGGCCCCGCCGATGTAGCCGCCGACCAGCGGCATCCGCAGCGACGGGCGGCGGCCGATCAGACCGCCCAGCAGCGGGCCGCCCGCCATCGAGCCGAAGACGAACACGGTGAGCAGCGCGCTCGCCGTCGCCTTCGACTGCCCTTGGCCCTGCACCAGCCAGGGGACGCCCCACAGCAGCGTCAGGGCGTTCGGGGCGAACATCGTGCTGAAGTGGACCCAGAAGCCCAGGCGCGTCCCCGGCGTCCGCCAGGCTTCGGCGACCCGGCCGGCCAGCTCGCGCGGGCGGACTTCGTCACGGACGGGCGGCTGTTCGCCCGCCGGGACGTCACGGACCCGGAGGGCCACGACGACGGTGTAGAGGACCGTGACGGCGCCGGCGGCCAGGAAGGTGGGGGTCCAGCCGGCGCCGTCGAGCACCAGCGAGAGCGGGACGGTGGCGGCGAGGTTGCCGATGTAGCCGACGGCCGCGGTGAACGACGTCAGCAGCGCGTACTGGCGGCCCGGGAAGTGGGCCGCGACCAGGCGCAGGACGCTGACGAAGGTGAGCGCGTCGCCGAGGCCGAGTACCCCGCGGGCGAGCAGGCCGAGGCCGTAGGAATGGGCGACGCCGAGCAGGAGCTGACCGGCCCCGAGGACCAGCACGGCGACGGTGAGGACGCGGCGGGGGCCGTAGCGGTCGACCAGGACGCCGGTCGGGATCTGCATCGCGGCGTAGACACCGACCTGCAGGACGGTGAAGGTGCCGAGCGCGGCCGCGCCGACGCCGAAGCGCTCGGCGGCCTGCAGCCCGGCGACCCCGAACGACGTCCGGTGGAAGACGGCGAGGAGGTAGACGGTGACGGCGGCGAGCCAGATCAGCCAGGACCGGGCGGTGGCGCGGCCGGTGGCGGGCACGGGTTCCTCCAGGGTTTCGGCGTTCGTTCGTCCGGACGCCTGCGCTGCCGTCCCCACTACTTGTATCGCCTAAGCAACCACGAACCATAGCGGCGACCCGGGTGGTTTTCCCCACAGGTAACCCCCATCACCCGTGCTCAGAGGCGGATCTGGCGTGATTGAAGCCGTAACTCGCGTGATCGGGGGCGGAACTCGCGAGTTACGGCTTCGATCACGCGAGTTACGGGCCTGATCACGCCGGATCCGGGTTCAGGTCGGGCGGGTGGCGCCGGTCACCGCCCAGTTTCCGGAACGCCAGCGGACCAGGACCGCGGCCAGGCGGAGGAGCATGAAGCACGAGAGGCCGGTCCAGATGCCCGTGAGGCCCCAGCCGAAGCCGAGGGATGCCCAGATCAGCGGGAGGAAGCCGAGGGCCGCGCTGCCGAGCGTCGCGTTGCGGAGGAAGGCCGCGTCGCCCGCGCCCAGGAGGACGCCGTCCAGGGCGAAGACCACGCCCGCGATCGGCTGCAGGGCCACGAAGAACCACCACGCGTGCGGGATCTCCGCCAGCACGCCCGGGTCGGACGTGAACGCGTGCGGCAGCACCCACGACAACGAGGCGAACAGCACGCACAGGAAGCACCCCAGCAGCAGCCCGTACCCGGTGATCTGCGACGCCACTCCGCGCGCCCGCCGGGCCGAGTTCGCCCCCAGTGCCGCCCCGACCAGCGACTGCGCGGCGATCGCCACCGAGTCCAGCACCAGCGCCAGGAACGTCCACAGCTGCAGCACCACCTGGTGCGCCCCGACGGCCTCGGTCGACGTCCGGGCGGCGACGGCCGCCGCCGAGACGAAGCACGCCTGGAACGCCATGCTGCGCAGCACCAGGTCGCGGCCGAGGCCGAGCTGGGCCCGCATCACCTTGAAGTCCGGCCGGAGGCCGACCTTCTCCCGCCCCAGCGCCATGAAGAACAGCGACGCCGAAATCACCTGCGCGACGACGTTCGCGATCGCCGAACCCTCCAGCCCCAGCCCCGCCCAGTACACGAGGACCGGGCACAGCACGGCCGAGATCCCGTTGCCCGCCAGCACGTACCGCAGCGGCTTCGCGGCGTCCTGCACCCCGCGCATCCAGCCGTTGCCGGCCATGGTGACCAGGATCAGCGGCGCCCCGAACAACGCGATCCGCAGCCACGACACGGCGGCGGAAGCGATCTCGTCGCTCCCCGAAAGCACCCGCGCGATCGGCCAGGCGAGCAGCTGGCCCGCGGCCAGCACGACCAGCCCGACGAACACCGCCAGCCACGTCGCCTGCACGCCTTCGCGCACCGCGTCGGCGCGGCGGCCGGCACCGTGCAGCCGCGCGGTGCGGGACGTCGTGCCGTAGGACAGGAACGTCAGCTGGCTCGACACCTGGGCCAGCACGACGCCGCCGAGCGCGAGCCCGGCCAGCGACAACGCGTCGAGGTGGCCGATCACGGCGGTGTCGACGAGCACGTACAGCGGCTCGGCGGCCAGCACCCCCAGCGCGGGCACGGCCAAGCCGAGCACGCGCTTCGCCGGGACCCGCTCGATCTCCTCCACGTTCGCCACGAACCGGACTCTAACCACCGCCACCGACAGTTCCGGCCGGCGGGAACCCGACCGGACCGTCAGAGCAGCGGCGCCCGCTCCAGCGCGTCGCGCAGGCCCGCGACGACCTCGTCGGCGGAGCCCGCGATCGTGCAGCCGGCGGCCTGCCGGTGCCCGCCGCCGCCGAACCCGGCCGCCACCGCCGAGACGTCGATCCCGACGGAACGCAGCGAAATCTGCCACTGCCCCGGGTGCGCCGGGTCCTGTTTGAGCACCGCCGCGACGGCCGCTTCGCGCACCGAGCGGACGACGTCGATGACCGACTCGACCTCTTCGGCGCGCACCGTACGGGCCACGTCGACGCCGACCACCGCGTGCACGAAACCCCGGCCCTGCGCGGCTTCCGGCTCCAGCCGGGCCTCGCGGAGCACCGACGAGAGCATCGGCAGCCAGGCGAACGGGCGCTCGTCGACGATCCGGCGCACGATCGCTTCGGGATCGGCCCCCGCTTCGAGCAGCCGGGCCGCCATCCGGTGCGTCTCCGGGCTCGCCCGGCGGAACCCGCTCGTGTCGGTGACGATCCCCGCGTAGAGCCCGCGCGCGATCGGCTCGTCCAGCTCGGCGCCCAGCTCCTCCAGGACGCGGAACACGAGGACCGCGCTGGCCTCGGCGCTCTCGTCGACGACGTGGCAGGTGCCGTAGTACGTGTTGGTCGCGTGGTGGTCGATCACCAGCACCGCGCCGGCGAGCTCGACCCGCCCGGCGAGCCGGCCGAGCCGCTTCGGCGTCGGCGTGTCGACGCAGACGAGCAGCTCCTCGGCGTCCGGGAGGGCGTCCGGGTGGGTGAGCAGGCCGTCCTCGTCGAGCCACCGCAGCGTCTCCGGGGCTTCGTCGGGCTCGCCGAAGGAGACACGCACGCGGGCGCCGCGCTGCCGCAGGGCCCGGCCGAGGGCGAGCGCGCTGCCCAGCGCGTCCGCGTCCGGCCGCACGTGGCCGAGGATCGTCACGTCGGTGGCCGGCGCGAGCAGTGCCGCCGCGTCCCGGATGTCCTGCGCCGAAGTAGGGGTCACGGTGCGTCACGCTACGCTCTGCGGGATGCCTGAGTACGCGATGCTGGTCTACCCCTCGGCCAACCGGGTCTACGCCGCCTCCTCCCCCGCGCTGCTGCGCGCCGAGCTGGCGGTGTTCGGCGCGCGCCTGGCGGCCGAGCTGTCCGCGATCGACGAGGTCGAGCTCGGCGGCGTCGGCTACGTGCGCTTCACCAGCTCGGCACCCCTCGGCGAAAGCGATCTCGCGCTCTTGTCGAACGTCTCGTCGCTGTACGCGCTGTTCGAGCTGGGTGACGGCGTCCTCCGTCCGGTGCCCGTGACACCGCTGGCGAAGGCCGACTCGGACCTGCTGACCATCCAGAAGTACGCGGGCAAGACGAACGAGCTGTTCACCAAGCTGCTGGTGAACGTGACGCTGCTGGCGACCGCGGACCCGGCGGGGCTGCTGTCGGACAAGCCGAAGTACCTGCTCGACCCGCTGTGCGGCCGCGGCACCACGCTGAACCAGGCGATGATGTACGGCCTGCACGCGACCGGCCTGGACGTCGACGCCAAGGACTTCGAGGCCTACGAGGCGTTCATCAAGACGTGGCTGCGGAACAAGCGCGTGAAGCACACCGCCGAGTCCGGGCAGCTGCGCCGCAACAAGGCCCGGCTCGGGCGGCGGCTCGACATCGAGTACGCGCTGGACAAGGAAGCGTACAAAGCGGGCGACACACGCAAACTGACCTACTTCAACGCCGACACCCTGACCACCGACGAGGTGCTGCGGGCGAACTCCTGCGACGTGATCGTCACCGACGCGCCGTACGGCGTCCAGCACGGCAGCCACCGCGAGACGGGCCTGCAGCGCAGCCCGCGCGACCTGCTCGCCGCGGCCGTCCCGGTGTGGACGCGGGTGCTGAAACCCGGCGGGGCGCTCGGGATTTCGTGGAACACGACCGTGCTGCCGCGGGAGGAGCTGGTCGAGGTGCTCCGGAAGGCCGGCCTCGACGTCCGCGAGGGCGGGCCGTGGGAGGAGTTCGCCCACCGGGTGGACCAGGCCATCCTGCGTGACCTGGTCGTCGCGGCCAAACCCGCTTCCTAGTCGACAAAGCGCTTTCAGGAGGCGGTGAGCTCACCCGGCTTGGGCAGCTGCCCGTTCGCTTCCGGCGCGGCGGCCGGCGCCGGCGACGTGCTCAGCCCGCGCTTCACCGAGTCCAAGATGGACAGTCCCTGGCCGACGAGGCCCGCGGCCATCTCCCCGAGGCCGTCGGCGCCGTTGAGGATGTTGACGTTCGCCCCCGCCAGGCCCCGCCCGGCTTCCTTGACGATCTGCGGCAGCTGGTCGATGAGCATCCGGTCGAGCGCGACCCGGTTGTTCGACGCCGCCGCCTCCGCCTGCACGCGCATCTTCTCCGCGTCGGCGAGCGCCAGGATGCGGATCCGCTCGGCCTCGGCGTCGGCGGGCTTGATGACCTCGGCGACCAGCTGCTGCTGCCGCAACTCGGCTTCGCGCTGGGCCAGCTCCGTGCGCGCGTCGATGACCTCCTGCTGCGCCCGCGCCTGCGCGAGGGGGCCGGCCTGGGCCGCCTGCGCCTGCGCCGCCTCGACCTCGGCCCGGTACCGCGCCTGCACGATCGACGTCTGCCGGGCGTACTCGGCCTGCGTCCGCTGCGACTCCTGCTCGGCCTCCGCCGCGGTCTTGTTCGCCACGGCCTGGGCGATCTGCGCGTCCCGCTGGATGGCGGCGTTGTGCGGCGCGGCCATCGCGGCGATGTAGCCGAGCTTCATGTCGTCGATCGACTGGATCTGCAGGGCGTCGACGGTGAGCCCGATCTTCGCCATCTCCACGGCCGAGCCGTCCAGCACCTCGGTGGCGAGCTTCTGCCGCTCGGTGATGATCTCCTCGACGGTCATCGAACCGATGATGGACCGCAGGTGCCCGGCGAAGATCCGGCCGGTCAGCACGGACATCTGGTCCTGGTCGGAGAGGAACCGCTGGCCGGCGTTGACGATGCTCTCGGTGTCGTTGCCGACCTTGAACGCGATCACCGCCCGGACCGTGAGGGCGATGGCCTGCTTCGTCACGCACACTTCGGTCACTTCGGCCTCGCACATGGCGAGCGTGAGGAACCGGACTTTCCGGAAGACCGGCATGACGAACGCACCGTGACCGGTGACGACCCGGAACGGCGACGCGCCCTTGCTGTTGCCCCCCGAGATCAGCATCGCCTCGTTGGGAGCAGGCACGCGATAACCGAACATCGACTGTCCTTCTGCGAACACTAGGAAGCGGGATCCGAGGCGTCCCACGCCACGACGTCGACCGTGCGCCGGCCCCGGGTTTCCACGACCAGGACGGTCGTGCCCTTCGGCAGCTCCGTGTCGGACCAGGCAAGGAAGGTTTCCAAGCCACCCCTGATCCTGATCAGCACCTCCCCGGGGCCCCGCTGCCCGCGGGTGCCGACCAGGAGGACTCCGGTGCGGCCGGACGGGGAAAGGTCGGAGTGCATGGGTACCGACCTCCCCTCGGTGGCCGTCTCGGTGCGGGTTCACCCCCGCTGCCACCATTGTGCTCCCGGCCGGCGCCCGAGGTGGGCACTGTGAGGTTCCGATCAGGCAGGCAACCGGGCGAGCCGCTCGAGCGTGCAGCCGAAGCTGTACTCTCGCAGCGTGACCGTCGAGCAACGCCCCCTGCGCGCGGACGCCCGGCGCAACCGGGAAGCACTGGTCGCGGCGGCGCGGGAAGTCTTCGGCGCCAAGGGGGTCGACGCCCCGCTCGACGAAATCGCCCGGCGCGCCGAGGTGGCGATCGGCACCCTCTACAACCGGTTCCCGACGCGGGCGGACCTCGTCGAAGCCGCCTTCCTGCCGGCACTGGAAGAAGCTCAGCTCGTGCTGGAGGAGGCCCTCGCGTGCGAGGACCCGTGGGAGGGTTTTGTCCTGTTCCTCGAGCGTTCGGTGCTGATGCAGGTCTCCGACCGCGGCTTCACCGAGATCTGCTCGCGGACCTTCGACCCGGCGTCCGGACTGGAGAAAGCCAAGCAGGCCAACGGTTCCCGGATGAACCGGATCATCTCGCGCGCCCAGGAAGCAGGGGCGTTGCGGCCGGACTTCCGGGGGTCCGACCTCGCGATCGTGTTCGCCGCGGCGACCGCCACCCCGGACTGGCGGCGCGCGCTCGGCATCGTCCTCGACGGCCTGCGCGCGCGATGACCTGGCTCGCGGACACCGCCACCTCGTACGACACGGTGGCTTCGAGCTACGCCGAGTTCGTTTCCCGCGCGCTCGAGGAGCAGCCGTACCTCAAGGCGGCGCTGACACTGTTCGCCTCGCAGGTCGACGGGCCCGCGGTGGACGTCGGCTGCGGCCCGGGGCACTTCACGGCGTACCTGGCCTCCCTGGGCGTCGACGCGTCCGGCATCGACCTCTCGCCGGGGATGATCGACCTCGCGAGCCGGTCACACCCCGAACTGCGGTTCGAGGTGGGCTCGATGACGGACCTGCCGCTCCCGGACGCGTCGGTCGCGGGCGTGCTGGCGTCCTGGTCGCTGATCCACGTCCCGGACGAGGCGGTGCCGGTGACGCTGGGTCACTTCCACCGCGTGCTGCGGCCGGGCGGGCTGCTGATGATCGGCTACCACGTCGGCGTGGGAACCCGGCTGAAGACCCAGGGTTACGGCGGGCACCCGATGCGGGTCAACGTCCACCTCCGGCAGCCGTGGTGGCTGGCGCGGCGGGTGCGGGACGCCGGGTTCACCGTCGACGCGGAATGGCTGCTGGACCCCGAGGCCGAGGTTTCGCAGGGGATTCTCTTCGCTTCGAAATAGCGCGTTGATGAGTTACGATCCAGCCATGTTGATGGGGGTTTTCCGCCGATTCGGCGTTTTCGTGACTGTCGTGCTCTCGGTGCTCGCCTCGACGTTGCTGCTCGGCGCGTCCGCCGCGCACGCCGCGCCGCCGCCGCTGGGCAAGCAGAACTGGGTGGTCAGCGTCGCCGGGTTCACCGACGCCGCCGGCAGCAACTACCTACGGCTCGGCTACCTGGTGTTCGACCCGTCGAGCAACGCCGTCCAGCACAACTTCTGGACGTGGAGCCAGCGCGACTTCCCGGTCCCGGTCAGCAGCGGCGACGTCTACTACTGCGGCGAGTTCCAGCCGGGCACCAACCCGCGCAACAACTGCCCGATCAAGACGGCGCCGGGGTTCACCGGTGACCCGAACGGCCACTTCACCGGCACCTACGCCTACAACTCGACGTCCGGGCAGGTGAGCATCACCTGGACGAGCAGCACGATCAACGGCTCGACGACCGCGGTCAACCTCGGCGAGACCTGGGCGGTCTCCGAACTGCACCCGGGCCTGGGCCGGATGCAGCTGGTCGGCGACACGTACTCGATCACCGGCGGCTACGCCTACGGCAGCAACGCCTCGCTCGCGCAGACCAGCAAGGCGTCGATGAGCGCGATCCGCGCGACCGAACGGAAGTACGTCTACGAGGCGCACAGCTGGAACAAGCTGAAGGTCACCACGGTGGCCCGCGGGTCGGCGGGCAGCTTCACGGTGAGCCCCAGCTGGAACGCCTGCACGGACGGTTCGTGCCTCGGGTACGTGCAGAAGAACGCGGGTTGTGACGCGGCGTCCTGCTGCCCGAACCCGGGCACCGCCGAGTACGACGCGTGCGTGAAGAAGCTCGCCGACAGCGGCGACCGGCGGTTCTACTACCTGACCGGCGACCTGGGCGGCCGCCGCAACAGCTACGAGTTCTGGTGCGAGTGCCTGTCGTACGACGGGTGCTACCTGGCGAACAGCCACGTGCGGCCACTGCTGCAGGTGATCGACGACGCGGGAGCGTTCCAGGGCTGGGTGGGCGCCGAGGTCAGCCCGGACCGCAGCGGCACCCGGACGATGGACGGCGAGTACTACAGCGCCTTCGCGATGGTGGCTTAGGCGAAGGCCTGCTCGGCGAAGCCGAGGGCGCGGATACGGCAGTCGTGCCAGCCCATCTGCGGGAAGTCGGCGTCGGTCCGGATGGCCTTGGACAAGCCGGATGGGTCGGTCACGACAGGCGCTCCCCCACGAACTTCAGGATGTCCGGCAGCACCCCGCGCCAGTAGTCGTCGTCGTGCTTGCCCGGCGAAAACCGCGATACCGCCGGGTTCACGGCCTTGACCAGCTTGCGGTCCGCGCCCAGGAACGGGTCCGACTCGCCGCACCACACGCCGAGGGATCCGGGGTGTAGCTCGGCCGGGTGCAGCAGCGGTTCCGCGTCGCGCCAGTTCGCCTCGTCCGCGAAGACCTTGCGGCTGCGGGCGTCCGGCCAGCTGACGAACAGGGCCGCGCTCGCCGTGGCCACCGCCTTCAGGTCCGGGTGGGCGCGGGCGAACCGCAACGCGCCGAAGCCGCCCATCGAAATGCCGAACACCGCCGACGGCGGACGCAGGTCGCGGCCGGCCAGCCAGCCCGGGACTTCGTCGGTGAGCATGCGCTGCGGGTCGTCGTCCGAACCGACGTTCACCCAGTAGTGGTCGCCGTCGATCGCCGCGATGGCGAACGGTGGTGTTCCCGCGCGGACCGCGGCCGTCAGGAGCGCGGGGACGCCCAGCGAGAGGAACGTCCGCGCCCGGGCGCCGCGGCCGTGCAGGGCCAGGCACACCGGCAGTCCCGAGGCCGGGACGCCTTCCGGCGTGATGAGCACCAGGTCGACGTCGGTGCCGCGGGCGGCCGAGCGCGTGCGCTGGACCGTCACCGGATCGGACAAAGGTGCCGGACCGGTCGGCACCGGCACCGCCGGCGGACCGGGAGGTGGCCCCGAGGGAGCCGACGAACAGCCCGCCAGCAGCGCGAGTGCGCTGCCGGCGAGCAGGCCGCGGCGGGAGAGCACGGGTCAGCCCCGGCTCTCCTCTTCCGCGAGCTCGTCGTCGTCCTCGGGTTCGCGGGGGGCCTTGTACGGGTCGGGCTCGCCCGCGTGCTGGGCTCCCGCGGAGCGGCGCGCAACCTCCGCGTCGGCCTCGCGGGCCTTCGCGAGCAGGTCTTCGATCCGCTTCGACTCCTCGGGGATGGTGTCCGCGACGAACGTCAGCGTCGGCGTGTAGCGGACCCCGGTGCCCTGCCCGACCTTCGTGCGGAGCATCCCGCGCGCCGATTCGAGCGCGGCGGCGGCGCCGGCGAAGTCCGGAGGGACGTCCAGCTTCTCGCCGAGCACCGTGTAGTACACCGTGGCGTCGTGCAGGTCGCCGGTGACCTTCGTGTCCGTGATGGTCACGTAGTCCAGCCGGGTGTCCTTGACCTCGTGTTCGATCGCGGACGCCACGATCTGCGAGATCCGCTTGGCGAGCTTGCGGGCCCGAGCAGGATCAGCCATGTCGTTCTCCTAGAGAAATCTAATCGTCTGGACCGAGCAGCCGGCGGTGGGCGGAGATCAGTTCGAACTCCGGCCTGCTCGCCACGTACCGCTCGCACGAGTCGAGCACGTCACGGACGTGCTCGCCACCTTCGGCGACCACGGCCACCCCGATGAGGGCCCGGCGGTGCAGATCGGTGTGACCGGCTTCGGCCACCGACACGGCGAAACGCTTGCGCACCTCGGCCAGCACCGGACGGACCACGGACCGCTTCTGCTTCAGCGAGTGAACGTCGCCGAGCAGGATGTCGAGCTCAAGGGCTCCGACGAACATAGGCAAGTGAGTTTGGTGTAGTAGGGACTACCCGGGGGTCCAGGGGGCTTGCCCCCTGGCGGGGGTTTGGGGGTTCGACCCCCAAGGGACAAGGTAGAGGCGGGGAGGGGTGAGCGGTTTCCGCGAGCACACCCCTCCCCAAACCAGCCTCTACGCGCGGGGCTTCTCGCGCTGCTCGTACGTCTCGATCTGGTCGCCGACCTTGAGGTCGCCGTACGAACCGAGCGTCAGACCGCACTCGTAGCCCTCGCGGACCTCGACCACGTCGTCCTTGAACCGCCGCAGCGAGCTGACCGGCAGGTTCTCCGCGACGACAGTGCCGTCGCGCAGCAGCCGGGCCCGGGCGTTGCGCCGGATCTCGCCGGACATGACCAGGCAACCCGCGATCGTGCCGATCTTGGAGGACTTGAAGACCTCGCGGACCTCCGCGCGGCCCAGCTCGACCTCTTCGTACTCCGGCTTGAGCATGCCCTTGAGGGCCTGCTCGATCTCGTCGATCGCCTGGTAGATGACCGTGTAGTACCGGACGTCGACGCCCTCGCGGGTGGCCCGCTCGGTCGCCTTGCCCTGGGCGCGGACGTTGAACCCGAGGACGATCGCGTCGGACGCGGTCGCCAGGTCGATGTCCGACTCGGTCACGCCACCGACACCGCGGTGGACCACGTTCAGCTCGACCTCGTCGCCGACGTCCAGCTGGAGCAGCGAGGCTTCGAGGGCCTCGACCGTACCCGAGTTGTCACCCTTGATGATCAGGTTGAGGCTGTTCGTCTCCTTCAAGGCGGAGTCGAGGTCCTCGAGGCTGACCCGCTTGCGACGCGACGCGTTGAGCGCGTTGCGCGTCCGGGCGGAGCGGCGCTCGGCGATCTGCCGGGCGACGCGGTCCTCGTCGACCACCAGGAAGGTGTCGCCCGCACCCGGCACCGAGGTGAACCCGATGACCTGGACGGGACGCGACGGCAGCGCCTCGGTGACGTCGACGTTGTGCTCGTCGACCATCCGGCGGACGCGGCCGTAGGCGTCACCCGCCACGACCGAGTCACCGACGCGCAGCGTGCCGCGCTGGACCAGGACGGTGGCCACCGGGCCGCGGCCGCGGTCGAGGTGCGCCTCGATCGCGACACCCTGGGCCTCCATGTCCGGGTTGGCCCGGAGGTCCAGAGCGGCGTCGGCGGTCAGCAGGATCGCCTCGAGCAGACCGTCGATGTTGATGTTCTGCCGCGCGGAGATCTCGACGAACATCGTGTCGCCGCCGTACTCCTCGGCCACGAGGTTGTACTCGGTCAGCTGCTGCCGGATCTTGTCCGGGTTCGCGCCTTCCTTGTCGATCTTGTTGATCGCGACCACGATCGGCGCCTTGGCGGCCTGCGCGTGGTTGATCGCCTCGACCGTCTGCGGCATCACACCGTCGTCGGCCGCCACCACGATCACCGCGATGTCGGTCGAGTTCGCACCACGGGCACGCATGGCGGTGAACGCCTCGTGGCCCGGGGTGTCGATGAAGGTGATCAGGCGCGGGTTGCCCTCGAGCTCGGTCTCGATCTGGTACGCACCGATGTGCTGCGTGATGCCGCCGGCCTCGCTCTCGCGGACCTTCGTCTTCCGGATCGTGTCGAGCAGGCGGGTCTTACCGTGGTCGACGTGACCCATGATGGTCACGACCGGCGGCCGGATCTGCAGGTCCTCTTCGCCACCCGCGTCGTCGCCGTAGGTGATGTCGAAGGTGCCCAGCAGCTCGCGGTCCTCCTCCTCGGGGCTGACGACCTGAACGTGGTAGTTCATTTCGCCGCCGAGCAGCTCGAGGATGTCGTCCGACACGGACTGCGTCGCGGTGACCATCTCGCCGAGGTGGAAGAGCACCTGCACCAGCGAAGCCGGGTTGGCGTCGATCTTCTCGGCGAAGTCGGTCAGCGAAGCACCCCGCGGCAGCCGGATCGTCTCGCCCTGCCCCTTGGGCAGGCGGACGCCGCCGACGCTGGGCGCCTGCATGTTGTCCATGTACTCCTGGCGCTTCTGCCGCTTCGACTTGCGACCCTTGCGCGAGGGACCACCCGGACGCCCGAAGGCACCCGCGGTACCGCCACGGCCACCGGGGCCACCACGGCCACCGCCGCCGCCACGGAAACCGCCGCCACCGGCCGGGGCACCGCCGCCGCCACCGGGGCCGCCGCCACCCGGGCGGAAGCCGCCGCCACCGCCGCCGCCACCGGGACCGCCGCGGAAGCCACCGCCGCCGCCACCGCCACCGGGACCGCCGCGGAAACCGCCGCCACCGCCACCGGGACGACCGCCGCCACCGCCGGGGCCGCCACGGGCGCCGCCACCGGGACCACCGCGGGCGCCGCCACCGGGACCGGGGGCCGGGCGCTGCGTGCGGCCCGGCATCATGCCGGGGTTCGGCCGCGGGGGCATGTTGCCCGGGCTCGGCCGGTTGCCACCGGCGCCACCACCCGGCCGCGGGGCCGGACGGTCACCGCCGGCGCCACCGCCGGGACGCGGGGGCCGGTTGTCGCCGCCCGGGCCGCCACCGGGGCGCGGCCCCTGCGGACGCGGCGGAGCGCCGGAACCGACGCCGAACGGGTTGTTGCCGACACGCGGGGTGCGCGGGCCGGGCTTGGGACCGCCGGGCTTGGGGCCCTGCGGCTTCGGCGGGACGACCGAACCGGTGCCGCCCGCGGGGGGCGTGGCCGGGGTGTCCTGCCTGGGAGCGGCGGGCGCGTCCGCTTTCGCGGCCGGGACCTGCTCCTGGGGTGCGGGTGCGGCGGGCTGCTGACGCGGGCCGGGCCGGGGGCCGGGGCGCTGCCCCGGGGTGGCCGGCTTCGACGCCGCGGGCGCCTGCTGCTGGGGTGCGGCCGGAGCCGACGTGTCCGACACAGCCGACTCGGCCGGGGCGGGTGCCGCCTTGGCCGCCGGAGCCTGCTGGGCAGGCGCGGGGGGCTTCGGGGCGGACGCGCCGGGCTTGGCGGCCGGCGGGCCGGGGCGCGCCGACGGACCGGGGGTGGGCTTCTTGGCGCCCTTGGGCGCATACGCGTCGCGAAGACGGCGGGCGACGGGCGCCTCGACCGTGGACGACGCGGACTTGACGAACTCGCCCTGTTCCTTCAACTTCGCGAGCACGTCCTTGCTGGTGATGCCGAGCTCTTTCGCGAGCTCGTGTACGCGGGCCTTGCCTGGCACAACTCTCCTCATCTAGGGGAGGCCAGGCGGAAAACCCGCTGACCTCGTCCTTATTGTCTGACGCTCATGGCTTCAGCTTCACGGCTGACTCATGACGGGTCGACCTGCTTCCTTGAATCCTCGCGACCCCGGGGACGTCCCGGGATCGTGGTGCGGTGTGGTGCGCCCGACGTGCTCGCGGACTTCGCGGGCATCGAGCGCCCCGGGAGCCCGCAAGGCTCTCGGGAAGGCTCGCCGCCGCTCGGCCTTGGCCAGGCAGTCCGGGTCGGGGTGCAGCCACGCTCCCCGGCCCGGCAGCCGCCGACCTTCGTCGACGACCACCCGCCCGGCCACCGCGACCACGCGCAGCAGCTCACCGATCAAGGCCCGCCGCTTGCAGCCGACACAGGTCCGCACCGGGGAAATCCGGTGGGGCTGGTGCTCGGCTACCCGCCGCGGGCTTCGAACCACTCCTGAGTCTAGCGCTTCGACCTTCACTCAGCCGAACCGGTTGTCGCGGCGGGCCGCGAAGGACGTGCGTGGTCTTGATCACCCTCGTCGTCCACCGGTGCGGCGTCGCTGCGGATGTCGATCCTCCAGCCGGTCAGACGGGCGGCGAGGCGGGCGTTCTGGCCCTCCTTGCCGATCGCCAGCGACAGCTGGAAGTCCGGCACCACGACGCGGGCGGTCTTCGTCCGCTCGTCCACGACTCGTACCGAAACAACCTTGGCGGGCGACAGCGCATTCCCGACGAAGCGAGCGGGATCCTCGGAGAAGTCGATGATGTCGATCTTCTCCCCGGCCAGCTCGCTCATCACGTTGCGCACCCGCGCGCCGACCGGGCCGATGCAGGCGCCCTTGGCGTTGACGCCCGGCACGGTGGACTTGACCGCGATCTTCGTGCGGTGCCCCGGCTCGCGCGCCACGGCGGCGATCTCGACCGTCCCGTCGGCGATCTCCGGCACCTCCAGCGCGAACAGCTTGCGCACCAGGTTGGGGTGCGAGCGCGAGAGCGTGATCTGCGGGCCGCGGTTGCTGCGCGACACCGTGACCACGTACGCCTTGATCCGGCTGCCGTGCTCGTAGGACTCCCCGGCGACCTGCTCGCCGGACGGCAGCACGCCCTCGGTGTCACCCACCTGGACCACGACCATGCCGCGCGCGTTGGCGCGGGCGTCGCGCTGGATGACGCCGGCGACGATCTCGCCCTCCTTGGTGGAGAACTCGCCGAAGGTCTTCTCGTGCTCGGCGTCGCGCAGCCGCTGCAGGATGACCTGGCGCGCGGTGGTGGCGGCGATCCGGCCGAAGCCCTCGGGGGTGTCGTCCCACTCCTCGTCGACCTGGCCGTCGTGGGTCAGCGTGTGCGCGAGCACGCGCACCAGGCCCGTCTTGCGGTCGATGTCGATGCGGGCGTGCGGCTGGTGGCCCTCGGTGTGCTTGTAAGCGGTGAGCAAGGCCGTTTCGATGGCCTCGATCACCGTTTCGAAGGGGATGTCCTTGTCCCGTTCGATCGCCCGCAGCGCGGCGATGTCGACGTTCACTTCGACCCCTTCTCCGTCTTGGCCTGACCGGCAGCGATCATGCCGGACGCGTCGTCTTCGAGCAGTTTCAGGTCCTCGGCGGGCGGCTGCTTGAACTCGATCTCCACGACCGCCTTCGCCACGTCGGCGTAGCGGACGTCGCGGAGCTTGCCGCCGGCCAGGACGCGGGCGGCGTCCTCGCCCGCGTGACCGACCCGGCCGACGAAGGGCGCACCCTCCGCCGGGCTGACCTTCACCAGGCGGAACCGCGCCCGCCGCCAGTGCCGCGGCTGGGTCAGCGGGCGGTCGAGGCCCGGCGAGGTGACCTCCAGCGTGTAGGCGCTCGCGAGCACGTGCTCGTTCTCGTCGAGCGTCGCCGAGACCGTGCGGCTGATCTCGGCGATCTCGTCCAGCCCGACCCCGTCGTCGGAGTCGACGACGACCTTGACCAGCTGGCGCCGGCCGGCCTGCTGGACCTCGAACGAGTCGAGGTCGAAACCCGCGGCGGTGACGGCTTCGGCCACTATCGGCTGAAGCCGGCTGGCGAGTTCTCCTGGCACGTGGGGCTCTCCTTGGTTCGGGTCGGGGTACGCGGGTCGGTGGTGGACCAGCTTATCCGGTCGCCCGCTCGGCCCGCGCGAGCGGCGGGGCCGCCCCGGGGCCTGGCAGGATGGGGCGGCGTGACCGGAAGATCGACCGAGCTGACCCGTCGTGCCGCCCTCCGCGCGGGGGCGCTGGCCGCACTGGCCGTTCCCCTCGCCGCCTGCGGACCCGGCTACGACGAGAGCCCCGACCCGCTGCAGCCGCTGCTGGCCGCCGCCCAGGCGGACGCCGACGCCGCGCGAGCGCTGGCCAAAGGCGCGGACGCCGACATCGCCGGCCAGCTGGCCGACGCGCGCGCGGCCCACGCGGCCGCGCTGAAGTCCGAAGTGGACCGGCTGAACCGGCCCAAGCCTTCGCCGTCCGCGGCGCCACCGGCCCCCGCGGCGCTGGGCGGCCTGAAGGAGCGGCTGGCGGCCGCGCGCAAGCAGGCCGAAGACCTCGTCGGCGGGCTGCCGCGCTACCGCGCCGGGCTGGTCGCGGCGGTGGCGGCGGGCTGCGCGGCGCTGCAGCGCACCGCCCCCGCGCTGGGCCCGGGCGAGGACGCCCCGAAGGTGGGGACGGTCCCGGCCGGCGCGGTGCCCCCGGAGGCGGTGGACCCGCTGCAGATGGCCCTGGCGGCCGAGCACGCGGCGATGTGGGTGTACGGGCTGGTCAGCGCGTTCCTGCCGGGCGAGTTCGGCGACGCGCAGAAGAGCGGCGCGGCGGAGCACGCCCTGCGCCGCGACTACCTGCAGACGACGCTCTCGGCGGCCGGGGCGACCCCGGTGGCGCCGGAGGCCGCGTACGTGCCGAAGACCCCGGTGACGGACGCGAAGTCGGCGTCCCAGGTGGTGGCGACGGCCGAAGCGGACTGTGCGTCGGCGTGGCTCGCGGTGATCGACCACACCGACGACGCCGGCCTGCGCACGACGGCGCTGCACGCCCTGGTGGCGGCGTCGCGGCGCGGCACACCTTGGCGGGCGGAGGCGGGCGAGAAGCCGGTGGCGATCGCCATGCCCGGCCAGAACGGCTGATCCTCCCGGTCCGGGCGCCCGGCAGCGGGCGCCCGGGTCAGGAGTGCAGGTCGGCCGACAGGCGGAGGGCGTCGTCGGCGATGCTCTCGATCAGGTCCTTGTCCTTGTGCTTGGCGTAGAAGTCGGCCAGCACGATCGTCGTGTTCGTGCCCTCGACCTTCGACGCGTACGCCGCGTCCGTGCCGCTCACGCTCGGGGTGCCGGCGTCGGCGAACGTCTTGTCCTTCACCAGGTCCGTGACGTTGCCGGTCTCGTCCTGCTCGGTCAGTGCCTTGAGCGCCTTCGCCTTCGCCGAGTCCGGCATGCCGACCAGCGCCACGGACACCAGCGCCTTCGCACCACCCGACTCCGTCGTGTACAGCGCCCGGACCAGCGACTGGCACGGCGTGTCCTGGAAGAAGGCCTTCGTCTTGCCGTAGGACTTCTCGACGCAATCCGTCGTCTTCGCCGGGCCCGCGACCAGGGTGAACTTGAACTTCCCGGTGTTCTGCGCCGGCGGCTGCGCGACCGGCTGGTCCGGTGTCGAGTCGTGCCGGATCAGGAACCACAGCAGCCCGGAGACGACGGCGATCGCGACCAGCCCGGCTCCCCTGAGCAGCAGGGACCGGGTGTTGCGAGCCGGCGGCCCCGGCACGGGCGGCCGGGGCTGCGGGGGCACCGCGCCCAGCGGGGCCGTGTCGGACGGGCCTGGGGTGAAATGCGCACCAACCACGGGGTCATACGGTAGTTCACGCGCGTTCGCAGGTTCACTCGAATGCGGGTAAGACGCGTTCGACGTCGTCAAGGGTGTTGTAGAGGTGGAAGCCGACCCGCACCCGGCCGCCGCGGACGCTCGACACGATGCCCGCCTCGGCGACCCGGGCCGGGTCGCCGTCGAGCGCCACGATCGCGGACCCGCGCGGCGGCAGTCCCAGCTTCTCCAGCAGCGTGTCCGCGAGGCCGACGTTGTGCGCCTGGACCTGGGCGAGGTCGAGGCCGGCGAAGTACTCCAGGGCCACCGCCGAGCCGACCTGGGCCAGCCAGACGGGCGAGAGGTCGAACGCGCGGGCGTCGCCGGCCAGGCGCAGCGGGAGGCCGTAGACCGTGGCCCACGGGTTCTCCCCCGCGTACCAGTTCGCCGCGACCGCGCGGGTGCGCTCCTGCGCGTCCGGCCGCACCGCGAGCCACGCGCTGCCGCGCGGCGAGCCGAGCCACTTGTAGCCCGCCCCGGCCACCCAGTCCGCCCAGGCGACGTCCAGCGGCAGCCAGCCGGCCGCCTGGGTCGCGTCGAGCAGCACCGCCGCCCCGGCGGCCTCGGCCGCGGCCCGCAACGCCGGCAGGTCCACGATCCGGCCGTCGGCGGACTGGACGACGCTCACCGCGACGACGTCGTGCCCCTCGACCCGCGCGGGCAGCTCGTCCAGGGGCACCTCGGTCACCGTGACGCCGGGATGCACCGCGAAGGGGAACGTCACGCTGGTGAAGTCGCCCTCGGCGGTGAGCACGCGGGTGCCGGCGGGCAGCGCCGCGGCGACGTTGGCGATGAGCTGCGAGACCGACGCGCCGCTAGCGACGCGCCCGGGTTCGACGCCGAGCAGCCGGGCGAACCCGGCCCGCGCCCGCGTGACGTACTGGTCGAACTCCCCCGGCCGGGTCGCCCCGGTCCGCCAGCGTTCCACCGATTCGGCCACGGCCTCGGCCACCGGCGCGGGCGGGATGCCCACGCTGGGCGTGTTGAGGTATCCGGACGGGGCGGCGAAGTCGGTTCCGAAGGCACGCATGCCCCGAGCCAAGCAGATCGGGCCGGGCCGGTTCACCCGAATTTACGGCAGCAGCGCGGCGACGTCGGCGTAGGCCGGTGGGCTCAGCGGCAGCTCACGGCCGTCGCGCACGGCCAGCGCCGTTTCGGCCGCGGCGGCGAGGGCCATCCGGTACGGGAGCGAACCGAGGCTGACCCGCGCGACGCCCAGCTCCGCCAGCGCGGCCACGGTGCCCTTCCCGGGCTGGAACAGCAGGTTGAGCGGCAGGCCGACGCCGACGATGCGCTCGACGTCCGCCGGTTCGGCGAGACCGGGCACGAAGACGCCGTCCGCGCCCGCCGCCGCGTACGCCCGCACCCGCCGCTCGGCTTCGGCGATCGTGCGGTCGCCCGCCCAGTGCGTGTCGGTCCGGGCGTTGACGAACAGGCCGGGCACCCGCTCCTTGACCGCCGCGACCAGGGCGCACTGGACGTCGACCGGGGCCAGCGAGCCGTCGGCCCGGCCGTCTTCGAGGTTGACGCCGACGACGCCCGCGTCGGCCAGCTCGGCCGCGAGATCGGCGACCGCGGCCGGGTCCGCGCCGAAGCCGTCGGCGATGTCGACGCTGACGAGCGCGTCCAGCCGCGCCAGGCGGGCGGCGAGGGCGACGGTGGCGTCACGCGTCGACGGCGCCCCGTCCGGCTCCCCCACCGCCGCCGAGACGCCGAGGCTGGTCGTGCCCAGGGCGCGGAAGCCCTGCGCGGCGAGGAAGGCGCCGACGCCGAACTCCCACGCGTTGGGCAGCAGCAGTGGGGAGCCGGGGACGTGCAGGGCACGGAATTCGTCCATGCCCCGAACCTAGGCCCGCGTCGCTTCGGCGGGCACCGAAGCGAACTGCGCCAGCACCCCCGGGACGGCCTCGACCGCGAAGGCGAGCCCTTCGGCGGCGTCGGCGTCGCGGATCGCGTAGGCGCCGGTGCCCGCCGCGGTGGTCGCGGTGAACGTGGCCAGCCCGCGACGGCGCTGGAACACCGACTGCCGCACGGTCCAGCCGATCACCCCGTCCCGCGTCAGCGCGGCCGTGCTCCGCCGGACCGAACCCGCGCGCAGCACCAGGTAGCGGCCGCACGAGCCGTGCCCGAGGCCGCGGTAGGCGTCCAGGGCGAGCAGGACGGCCACCGGCAGCGCCACGACGGCGAGCGCCCCGCCGAGCACGAGCAGGACGTCGGTGAGCAGCGTGCCGAGCAGCAGCAGGACGAGCACCGGCGCCAGCACGGCCGCCGACGCCCGGCGCAGCCGCCGTCCGCGCGCCGCCACCGGGTGCGGCACCAGCGCGACCGCGTCGATGCGCTCGCCAAGGACCTTCGCCGCGACGCCGTGCGCCACCGCCCGCGGCGCCGCGGGCAAGAGCGTCTTGGACTCGGTCTTGTCGTCGTCGCGCTCCATGCCGGTGGCGATGGCGTCCACCCGGGCGGCACCGGCGAGCCGGGCCCCGAGCGGCTCGACCAGTTCGATACCGCGCAGGCGCCGTTCTTCGACGGTGGTCGAGCGGGTGGTGAACAGCCCGCGGCGGACGCGCAGGGTCCCGCCGGGTTCGCGGTCCAGCCGGTAGTGCCACCACATCTCGGTGAACAGGCCCACGGCACCGGCCACGCCGGCGACCACCGCCAGTGCCGGCAGGAGCAGGATGCTCGCCGTCAGCGGCAGGTCGCCGAAGAGGTCGAGCAGCCACTTCAGCAGCCCGCCGCCTGCCCCGAACCAGTCCGCGACCTTGAACAGGGTCCCGAACGCGGCCAGGCCGAGTGCCGGCGCGACGAAAGACACCGGTGCGTAACGGATCCAACGCGGATCGAGTGTCGCGAGTGGACCGTCCTCGGTGGCCTGATCCGGGAGCCGGTGCAGGAGCTCGGCGCGCAGGGCTTCGGCGTCCGCCCTGGCCAGTGGGGAGAGGGTGATCTTCTCCTGCTGCCCGGTGCCGATGGCCAGCGCGGCGACGCCGAACGCGCGGTGCAGCGGGTTGGCGGTCAGGTCGGCGCTGCGGATCCGTTCGCGGAGCAGGGATTTGCGGGTGTGGACGGCGAACCGGAACTCGATTTCGAGCCGCTCGGCCGTGCAGCGGAACCGGGTGTGCCGCCAGCGGACGTACTCGGCGAGCACGCCCGCGCCGACGAGGAGCGCGGCGGCCGGGAGGAGCCAGAGCGATCGGGTGCCGATGGCGATCGGGGTGCCGGCGGAGACGGCGACGCCCGCCATGAGGATCGCGGTGACACCCAGGGTGCGCCGGTCGAGCCGGCGCCAGCCGCCCGGGTCGCGGTGGACGTGCGCCGGGCCGGCCGCGGAGGGGCTCATGTCGCGTCCCCCGGGATGGCGTCCGTGCGCTCGGTCAGCCGCTCCGCCACCTCGGCCGCGAGCTGCGCGTCGAGGCCGCGGAGCCGGATCGCGCCGCGGGCCGAGGCCGTCGTCACCGTGACCGTCGCCAGGCCGAACCGCTGCTGGAGTGGGCCGCGCAGCGTGTCGACCGTCTGGACGCGCGACAACGGGGCCACCCGCCACTCCTGCCACAGGAACCCCGAGCGCACGTAGACGGCCGTTTCGGTCACCTCCCAGCGGTGCAGGCCGAACCACCACCGCGGCAGCACCGCGCACCAGGCCGCACCGAAGACGGCGACCACGGCGGCCGGGACCAGCAGCCAGAACACGGCCGGCGGGAGCAGCAGGCCGAGGCCGCCGAGCACGAGCACGGCAGGCGCGAACGCCAGCGCTCCCTGGGTGCGCCACCAGGCGATCGCGCGGCGGTCGAGCGCGTGGCGCGGTGGCCGCAGCCGTAGTTCTCCGGTCTCCACCGGACACCCCCCGAGGTTGTTTTACAATGCGATCGCATCGTAACGGCGGAACCCAGGTTTTCGCAATGCGATCGCATGACAACGGGAGCGGGCGTGCCGAAACAGGTGGATCACGAGCAGCGCCGGGTGCAGATCGCCGAGGCGCTGCAGCGGCTGACGACCCGCGCCGGGCTGGAAGGCGTCAGCCTGCGCCAGGTCGCGGCCGAAGCGGGGATGTCCATGGGGTCGGTCCAGCACTACTTCAAGACGAAGGACGAAATGCTGCGGTACGCCCTCGAGCACCGCCACAAGCTCCGCAGCGAGCGGATCACCGCGAAGGTGCTGGCCGAGGGACCGCCGACCCCGCGGTCGATCCTCCGCGCGTGCCTGGTGGAGATCCTGCCGCGCGACCCCGACAGCGAAGCCGACTTCCTGATCGGCGTCGCGTACTTCATCCGCGCCGTCGCGGACCCGGCGATGGCGAAGGCCTTCGGCGAGGGCATGCCGGAACTCCTGGCCTTCTTCGCCGGCCAGGTCCGCCAGGCCCAGGAGGCGGGCGAGGTCGCCGCGTCGGCCGACCCGGCGACCGAGGCCGCCCTGCTCTGGGCGATCGCCGACTCCCAGGGCTCGGAAATCCTGATGGGCCACCGCACCCCGGCCGAGGCGATCTCCACAGTGGACTACTACCTCGACCGCCTCTTCACCCCCTGACCGTGTCGTCCCGCCGATCACGCGTGCCGGCTCCTCAATCACGCGTGCCGACCCTCCGCGCACAGCCGGCGTGTGCGGGAAGGGCCGGCACGCGTGATCCCGGGGTCGACACGCGTGATCAGGAGGTCGACACGACGTCAGCCACCGCCTCCTCCGCCGCCGGAAGCCGCGGAGATCGCGGCCGCGCGGGCCGCCTGGAGTTCGCGGATCACCTTGCGCAGGGCCGGGACCGCGGCGCCGGCCTGCTCCTCCAGCCGGGCGAGCCGCTCGCGGTGCCGGCGCCGCTCGCCGCGCGGGAGCACCGCGCCGAGCTCGGCCGCCGCGGCCAGCGACGTCAAGGCGGCGACGTCCGCGGGCACCGGCGCATCGCTCCGCACGGCCGCGGCCACCTGGTCGTGGAGCGCGGCCGCGGTCGCCGCGTCGCGGACCTCGGGACGGCGGCGCGGGAACAGGCCCAGGACGCGGGACGTCCGCAGCGAAATCACGCCCGCCGCGTCGAGCTGGGCCTCCAGGGACTGCAGCGTCCCGCGGGCGCCGCGGCGCACCCAGGCGCGCCACTTCCGGTGCGGTTCGGCGGCCAGCTCGGCGAGCAGGTCGTCGAGCACCAGGTGACCGGTGGCCCCGGCGCCGGCGACCGCCGGGCGGCCGCCGTCGTCGGTGAGCCGGCCGCGCAGCACCAGGTCCGTCAGCGCCGCCGCCCGGACCAGCTGCGCCACGCGCTCCCGGTCCGGCAGCCGGTTGCGCCCGGTGTCGCACGCCAGCAGGTATGCCCGGGCGGGTAAGGACAGCTCGCTCATTTCACTTCCGTCCCTCGTCGTGTGTGCCCAGTCCACCGGTTCCGGGGGCGCCGCGAAACCGGACGAGGAGGGTGTTCGCGGCGACGAACGTTGCGCACCCCGGCGGCCCGGCGCAACTTTGGTTGCGCATCCGGGGCGGGGGCCCTGGCCTGCCGTTACCGTGGCCGCGTGAACCGCACCCGGCCGCCGATGTGGCCCAGCCGCGCCGACGCCTTCTGGCTGTTCCTGCCGGCGGTGGCGTTCGCCGGGCTCAACGTCTTCTACCAGTTCCTCGGCGAGCGGACGACCGGCGTGCTCGGCCCGGCGGCGGGGCTGGTGCTGCAGGTGGTCTGCGACCTCTCGCTGGTGCTGCTGTTCCGGTTCCCGGCGCTGGTGGCCGGGCTCGTCACGGTGGCGGCGTTCGCGATGCTCGCCTCCGACCTGTTCGCGCCCGGGCTGCTCGTGCCGGTGCACCCGATCGCGCTCACGACCGTGCCGACCATCACCCCGGTGCTGCTGGCCCAGGCGGTGCGGGTGCTGGACCGGCGGACCGTGCTGTGGCTGGCCGGGATCCTCGCGATCGTGGCCATGCGGCCGTGGGCGCCGAGCTGGGCCACCACGCCGTTCGGGCTGCTCAGCACCGCGCTGCCGGTCGCGATCACGCTCTACACCGAAGCCCGCAAGCAGCTGCTGCAGTCCCTGCGCGACCGGGCGGAACGCGCCGAACGCGAGCAGCACCTGCTCGCCGAGCAGGCGCGGGCGGCGGAGCGGCGACGGCTCGCGGGCGAGATGCACGACGTCGTCACGCACCGGCTCAGCCTGATGGTGCTGCACGCCGGCGCGCTCGGCGTGACGTCGGCCGACCCGGCGGCGCGGACGGCGGCCGAGGACATCCGCCGGGAAGGCGCGCTGGCGCTGGACGAGCTGCGCGACCTCGTCGGCGTCCTGCGCAACGGCGCCGAGACCGGGCCGCGGACGCTCAGCCCGGACCAGCCCGGCGATCCGGCCCGGCTGGTCGAGGAGTCCCGGTCGGTCGGGGTGGCGACGGACCTCGTGGTGGACGGCGATCCGGCGCAGGTGTCGCCCACCGTCGCGCGCACCGCGTACCGGCTCGTGCAGGAGGCGCTGACGAACGTGCGCAAGCACGCGCCGGGCGCGTCGGCGACGGTGTCCCTGCGCTACCACCCGGGCGGCCTGGACGTCTCGGTGGGGAACACGGCGGCGGCGCACCCGCCGGACCCGGCGCTGGCGGACAGCGGGTCCGGGGCCGGCCTGGCCGGGCTGCGACAGCGCGTGGAACTGGTCGGCGGGCGTTTCGACGCGGGCCCGCGACCCGGCGGCGGGTTCCGGGTCGGTGCGATACTGCCCGCCTACGTCCCGACGGCGGAAGGCACGCACTGTGATCCCGGTGCTCGTGGTCGATGACGAACCGATGGTCTGCGCGCACCTGCGCACGATCCTGGGTTCGGCGGCCGACATCGAAGTGGTCGCCCAGGCCGCCGACGGCGCCGAAGCCGTCGAGGCCGTGGTCCGGCACCGGCCGCGCGTGGTGCTGATGGACCTGCGGATGCCGGGCGTGGACGGGCTGACGGCCATCGCGCGGATCACGGCGCTGCCCGACCCGCCGGCGGTGGTCGCCCTGACGACGTTCGACGCGGACACCTACGTGATCCGGGCGCTGCGGGCGGGCGCGGCGGGCTTCCTGGTGAAGTCGACGCCCCCGGAGGACCTGATCGGCCTGGTCCGGGTGGCCGCGGACGGCCACACGGTGCTCTCGCCGTCGGCGGCGCGACGGCTGGTGGCGCTGTCTTCGGACAGCCGGGAACGCGGCGAAGACGCCCGGCGGCGGACCGCGGGCCTGACCGAGCGGGAGCGGGACGTCCTGGCCTGCCTTGGTTCCGGACTGTCCAATGCGGACATCGCCGCCCGGCTGCACCTGGCCGAGGCGACGGTGAAGAGCTACGTCTCGCGGATGCTCGTGAAGCTCGACTGCGCGAACCGGACCCAGGCGGGGTTGCTGGCCCACGAGGCGGGTTTGGTGGCCCGCTAACGAAACAGCAGCGGCGCGGCGTGCCAGATCGCCCAGCCGTTGAGCAGGAACCACCCGCCGATCCACAGCGGCGACGGCATCTTGGTCTGTTTGGCCAGCTTGGCGGCGTCGTCCGTGCGGCCGGAGAACCCGCTGCTCTTGCGGTTCACGACGAGCACACGCACGCCGGCGAGCTCGCTGGTCAGCAGCAGCCAAGCTTCGGTGTAGGCGATGGCGGTGCGCAGCCAGCTCGGGGCATAGCGCAGGGCCGCGTACACGAGCGCGCCCACGGCGACGATCATGATCAAGGTGCGCAGATCCCGGGCGAGCAGCAGGAGGAACACCAACGCCACGAGGGTCAGCACGAGCACCGCCGAGACGCGCCCGCGGTGCAGCAGGGCGGCCGCACCCAGACCGGCCAGTGGCGGCATCGCGTAGCCGGCGGCGGCGACCAGGACACTGGCCAGGCCCGCATGGCCGCCCGACCACGTGGTGCCACCTTCGGCACTGTCGATCTTGACGCGGGAGACGTCGCCGCCCACCAGCAGCGCCACCACCGCGTGGCCGCCTTCGTGGAACAGGGTGCCCAGGACGTTGGCGTTGCGCAGGAGGCTCCGCCGGCCACTGGGCGGCGTGACGACCGAGGTCAGCGACACCGCGAAGGCGAACAACGCGGTGACGGCAACGACTCCCCAGCCCGGCGCGGGCACGGTCTCGTTGAGCACCGCGACAGTGTCCCCGCGGACGGGGCGGCAGATCCCGGATCGGAACGGAATGTCCAGGAGCTGTCCAGCCGGGGTGACTACGCGGAGGCGGGCGTGTGCTCCGCGTCGTAGGCGTCCCGGGCCTCCTGGACCGAGGACATGTGCCGCCGGGCCCAGCGGTCCAGCACGTCCAGCGGCTCGGACAGGTCGCGCCCCAGTGATGTCAGTTCGTACTCGACCTTCGGCGGGATCGTTGGGTACGCCGTGCGGGTGAGGATGCCGTCGCGGACCAGGCTGCGCAGGGTCTGCGTCAGCACCTTCTGGGAGATCCCGTCCACCCGGCGGCCGATCTCGGTGAACCGCAGCGGGCCCCCGGAGAGCGCGCCGACGATCAGCACCGTCCACTGGTCGCCGATGCGGTCGAGCAGCTGGCGGGTCGGGCAGTTGCGGTCGTACGGATCGGGCCCCACGGCGTGCCTCCTCACTCTCCCAGGGAGAGTAACACGCTGATCAGGCGGTGGCCGCCAGTCCCGCGGCCACCCGCTTGATGAAGGAGCCGAGGAACCACCGGTAGAACCAGCCCGTACCGGGAATCTTCGGCGTGAACGTCGAGTGCCAGTGGATGTCCGTGCCGCCGTCACGGGGCGAGAGGTCGACGTAGGCCACGTAGTCCCGCAACGGCAAGCCGTGCTCCAGCGCGTAGCCGAAGCGGCGGCCGGGCTCGAGCGCGACGATCCTTTCGTACGAGCGGACGCCGTTGGTCTTGAACAGCCGGACCGCGCCGAGGCCTTCCGGCTCGCCCTCCCCCGCGCGGACCAGCTCGAACGACCCCAGCGGCGACCACGCCGGCCAGCTCTTGCCGTCTCGCAGCAGGGCGTAGACGGCGTCGGCCGGAGCAGCCGTCCGGGCGTGGACCGAAATGCGTTGTACCATTTGGTACGTGTACCATCTGGTACATGATCGACGCAAGCCCGCGCGCCAAGCTGCTCGACGCGGCGATCGACCGGATCGCCCACCACGGCGGGGCCGACCGGAGCCTGCGGGCATTGGCCGCGGACCTGGGCACCAGCCACCGCATGCTGATCTACCACTTCGGCTCGAAGGAAGGCCTGCTCACGGCGGTGGCGCGGGAGGTGGAGGCCCGGCAGCGCGCCGCGCTCGCCGGCCTCGACCCGGCGGAGTTCTGGCGCCGGCTCACCGACGACGACCTGCGCGCCAACGAAAAGCTGTTCTTCCAGCTCTACGGCCGGGCACTCGGCGGCGCCCCGGGCACGGCGGAGTTCCTCGACGGCGTGATCGAGGACTGGCTCGGCCCCATCGAAGCCCGGCTCGCCCAGCTAGGCGTCCCGGAGGCCGACCGGCCCGCCCACGCCCGCCTCGGGCTCGCCGTGGCGCGCGGGCTGCTGCTCGACCTCGTCACGACCGGCGACCGCGCCGCCGTCGACGCCGCCATGGAGAAGTTCCTGGCGCTCTACGAAAAACCGTGATCTTCTGGCTCGATGCGACTGATACTGGGGTTCTTGGCCGCTTTGCTCACGACGGCGGGGCTCGCAACCCCGGCCGTCGCCGCGGAAAGCCGCCCGGTCTACTCCTACGCGGACGCGATCCGCGAGACGGCGTGGGTGGAGACCGGCACCGACCACGACCGCGACGGCAAGCCCGACCGCGTCGCCGCCGACGTCATCCGGCCCGGGGCGCGCGGGCGCGTCCCGGTGATCCTCGACGTCAGCCCGTACTACGCGTGCTGCGGCCGCGGCAACGAACAGCAGAAGAAGACGTACGCGCCGGACGGGACGCCGCAGCAGTTCCCGCTGTTCTACGACAACTACTTCGTGCCGCGCGGGTACGCCGTCGTGCTGGCCGACGTCGGCGGGACGAACCGGTCGTCCGGCTGCTTCGACGACGTGGGGTCCGGCAACGCGGTCGTGAACTGGCTCAACGGGCGCGCGAAGGCCTTCGACGCCCCCGAAGGCGGCCGTCCGGTGAGCGCGGACTGGGCCACCGGGGATGTCGGCGCGATCGGCAAGTCGCAGGACGGCGCGACCGCGATCGGGATGGCCGCTTCGGGCATCGCCGGGCTCAAGACGATCGTGCCGATCGAAGGCGTCGCGGACAACTACGCCCAGCTCATCGGCAACGGCGCTCCCTTCGCCACGCCGGAGAACACCGGGTCGCCCTTCACCTACAACGAGCGTGCCGCCGAGCTGTGCAAGCCGTTCGAGGCGGACCTCAAGGCGCGTGCGGGCACGAGCGGTGACTACAACGCCTACTGGCAGAGCGTGAACTACGTCCCGCGCGCCGGGCAGGCGAGCGTGCTGATCGCGCAGGGCTTCGGGGACTGGGTCGTGACACCGAACCAGTTCGCCCGGTACTGGGACGCGCTGGGCCGGGCCGGCGTCCCGCGCAAGGCGTGGCTGAGCCAGGCCGGGCACACGGACCCCTTCGACCTGCAGCGGGCGCAGTGGGTCGAGACGCTGCACCGCTGGTTCGACCGCTGGCTGCTCGGCCTGCGCAACGGCGTCGAGCGCGAGCCCGCCGTGCACCTCGAAACCGCGCCGGACCGGTGGACCGACGTCCGGAGCTGGCCGCCAGCCACACTCCCGCTGACGTTGCACCCCTCGAGCGACGGCACGCTGGGTCCGCGGGGGTCCGGCTCGGCGACCGTCGTCGACGACCCGGCCGTCACCCGGGAGGAGTGGACGACGCGGTTCACCGGTGCTCCGCTGATCTCGGCGGTGCGGATCGCCGGGTCGCCGTCGGTGACGATCACGGCGTCGTCCGACAAGACCGCCGCGCGGCTCGGCGTCGCGCTCGTCGACTACGGCCCGGCGCAGACGCGCAACACCGCCACGTACGGCAGCGGCGTCAAGAACCTCGCGACGCGCTCTTGCTGGGGCATTGGCACCGACGCCGACAGCGCGTGCTTCCTCGACACGGCCGCCGACGTCGTCTCCGTCGACCACCGGATCGTCGCCGCCGGCTGGGCCGACCTCGGGCACCACGCGTCGCTGCGGCACGGGGAACCGCTCGTCCCGGGCCGGGCGTACACCATGACGTTCAGCCTCACCGCGCTCGACCACGTCGTCCCGGCGGGCCACCGGCTCGGGCTGGTCCTCGGCGGCACCGACGGGCTGCTGTTCGACCCGGCGCTGCCGCGCCTCGGCGACACGGTGACGTTCGACCTCGCGCGGACGTCGGTCACCGTCGGCCTTACAAAGCCCGAACACTAGGCGGACGCCGTCCGAACACCGCCGCGCCAGAGTTCTCCTCGTACCCCGGAACGGACAGAGGGAGAGACGATGCGAGGAACCACCTGGACGCGGCTGGCGCTGGCGGGCGGTGCGAGCGCGGCCTGCCTGCTGGTGGCGGCGCCACTGGCGTCGGCCCAGACGACGTCGCCGGCCCCGGTCGCGCCGATCACGCTCAGCCCGCAGGAGTCGCAGCAGGTGTGCTCGGACTGGGTGCCGAAGCTGCAGAAGCGGGCCGACAACCTGAAGAAGCGGATCAACGGCGGCGCCGAGGTCAAGGGCTCGGTCGCCAACCTCAAGGCGCGGGCGGCCGACCAGCGGGCGGCGGGGCACACCGCCCGCGCCGACCAGCTGGACCAGCGCGCCACCAAGCGGCAGGGTCGCGTCGGCGAGCTGGACGCGGCGAAGCAGAAGCTGGACGCCTTCGCGTCCGCGCACTGCAAGCCGGCCAAGTGAGGGGCGCGAGGGTCGCGGCGGCGGTCGGGGCCGCCGCGGTCATCGCGCTCGGCTGCTCGGCGTGCCGCGACAACCTGATGGGCTCGCCCTCCGGGGACACGCCCGCGCCGACGTCTTCTTCGGTGTCGTCGTCGTCGGAACTGGGCGGGATCGAGTCGACACTCGACGGCATCGAGTCGGACATGAACAGCGATGGCTCGCCCTGACCGGCTAGCGTCTCCCCTCTGAACACGGCGGAGACGGGAGCAGGCATGGGGTCACCGGGACGCGGCCTCGTCCGCG